>CAIUQQ010000060.1 GCA_903901345.1 uncultured Bacteroidota bacterium
GGCAATGGGCAATGGGCAATGGGCAATGGGCAATGGGCAATGGGCAAAACGAATTTTTTAAAAACTTGTTTCCGAATTAAACTTATCAACCAAATCAACAATATAACACTATTATAAATCAGCCATGGTCTATGGTCTATTAAACTATCGTCTATTAATTATACTTGCAATGGGTTGCGCTGTTGGCATAATAATCAGTTCATTTATATTTACCCTGAATGGACGATTTAAACAAAACCAAATGGCTTCGGCAATATCATTGGCAACTAAGTTTTCAAAACCTTCATAAACTTTATTGGCTTTTTCTACATCACCATGAAAACGAACAACCGAAAATTCAGTTTCCACAGCGCCAGGATGAATAGCTGTAACTTTTACTCCAAACGGTGCCAATTCTATTCTCATACCTTTGCTTAAAGCATCCACTGCATGCTTAGTGGCACAATACACATTACCATTATTATAAACTTCTTTTCCAGCAATTGAACCAATATTAATTACATGTCCGCTTTCCTTATTTTTCATAATTGGTAACACATATTTCGACACATATAACAATCCTTTAACATTGGTATCAATCATGGCTTCCCAATCATTTAAATCACTATCATAAATTGGAGAAAGTCCACTTGCTAATCCTGCATTATTTACCAAAATAGCTATGTTTTTCCAATCTTCATTTAAGTTTTCTATGGCATTTTTCACCTCATTATGAATGCGTACATCAAATACTAAAGTCAAAACTTTTATGGAAAAAGATTCCTTTAATTCACTGGCTAATTTTTCGATTTTATCTTGTCTGCGAGCATTTAATATCAAATCAAAACCTTGAGCAGCAAGCAAACGAGCGGTTGCCTCTCCTATTCCTGATGACGCTCCTGTAATAAATGCTATTTTATTTATCATTTTATGTATGTTTGGTGTGCAAATTAATCAAAAAAATGAATACTTATTTCGACATTATTTTACGCTCCTTAGCTGTTTATATTTTCATCATTTTAGCCATCCGATTTTTTGGTAAAAAAGAACTTTCACAATTAAGCATTACCGACTTGGTACTGATTCTATTAATAAGTAATGCGGTGCAAAATGCAATGGTTGGACCTGATTCTTCGCTTTCTGGTGGATTGGTGGCAGCATTCACTTTATTTGCTTTAAATTATATTATAAAACTTGTATCATATAAAAGCAAAAGCTTTAGTAAAATTTTAGAAGGAGAACCTATTATGTTGGTTTACAAGGGTTTTATTAAAACTGAAAATTTACAAAAACAAAAACTTACGCTTGATGAATTAGAGGCTGTAGTTCGCGAACATGGAATAGAAAAAATAGAAGATGCTGAATTGGTAATGTTAGAAAGAGATGGCAGTATAAGTGTAATTTCAAAAGAACTTAAAAACCAAACTATTCATAAACGCAAACGCATTAAAAAATATGGAGACAAAAACACAAATTAATAATTGATTCTCATTGATTATCTCCCAAGTCTCCGACCGACCATTGCTCATCTCTCAAAAATCAAATAACAATAAAAAGGCCATCCTTGCGAGACAGCCTTTTCGAAATTAAATAATTTATACTTCATCATTCAAATTACTTCTTCCCTATTTTATTCATATCCACTCCCCTATTTTTAGCCATGTCTTCTAGCTTTTGTTGGAATTTAGACTTGGTAACAGGTTTCTTTTTATTTTCTTGTAATTGAGCATGTAATTTCTTTTCGTCTACAAAAAACTTAATGGTTAATTGTTGTAAAATAGTTACCAAATTCGATACAAAATAGTAATAATTTAAACCTGCTGCAAAGCTATTTAATGTAAATAAGAAAATAATTGGCATAAATAAACCTAACCATTTCATTTGTCCGGTAACACCTGTAGCTTGGTTATTATAAAGAGCATAAACAACTGAAGAAACTGTCATTAATATGGCAAATAAACTTACGTGATTACCATAAAAAGGAATTTCAAAAGGTAAGTTCAAAACATTATCAAAAGTTGATAAATCTTCAGCCCAAAGGAAACTTTGTTGGCGTAATTCAAAAGCAGAAGGAAAGAATTGGAACATGGCAAACAAAATCGGTAATTGTAATAAAACAGGAATGCAACCTCCAAAAGGGTTTACACCTGCTTTTTTGTACAACTTCATGTTTTCTTGTTGCGCTTTAGTCATGTCACCACCTGTTTTTTCTTTTATTTCATCCATTTCTGGTTTCAATAAACGCATTTTGGCAGCACTCAAATAACTTTTATAAACCAAAGGAAGTAAAGCAGTTTTTATCAATAATGTAAGCATTAATATAATAATACCAAAGCTTCCAATATACCTGCTCAAAAAGTCAAATACATTGATTACTATATATTTATTTACCCATCTAAATATTCCCCAACCTAGTGTTACAATACGTTCCAACGAAATATTTAAAGTCTCTAAAGTCTTATAATGATTAGGACCATAATAAATTTTCATTGCAAAACTTTCATTGTTTTTATGATCGTAAGGAATGGTTAAAATAGAACTAAATTTACGTAAATTGGTTTTGTAAGGATCATTTTTAGTTTCTAAAACTGCATCAGTAAATCCTTTTTCAGCTATAATGGTTTGATTAAAATACTGTTGTTTGTAACTTACCCATTGCAAATCGCTGGTAATGGTTTCTTTGGCTTCACTTCCTTCCGAAAGTTTTGAAGGTTCATCTCCTTTAACTCTGTAAAAAATAGTTGAAACACGTTCTTCAGCTTCTCTGGTTTTTTCTTGCATTCGCAAATTGGTAGTCCAATTTATGTCTAAACTAGTTCTATTACGTTGAATAACATCCTCTAAACCAACTAAATTAATGTTATATTTCAGAATATTGCTAATTGAATCAAAGCCATATAATTGTTCAATATATTGGTTTTCACCAATACTCACTTTCATACTAATACTTTTTTTATCATCAGATATTGTTGGCTTAAAATACAAATTTGCTGTATTTATAATTTTATTGTCAACTGTAGGAAAGTCGAATGATTGCAAATTTTCAGCACCATCAAATAAAACTAAATCTTGTTGCGTGTAAGTTTTGTATTTTTTTAACTGAACTTTATAAATTCTTCCACCTTTATTGGTAAAAGTAACTTTCAAATCATTGTTTTCAATGGTTGAAAACTCTTCAGTTCCTTGAGCTGCTATAGCAAAAGTACCAAATGCTTCATTTGCACTAGCAGTATCTTTTGAAGCTGAAATAATTGCATTATTTTTTGCAGAATCAACATTAGTTCTAACCAAACTGTCTTGTTGAATTGCAGCAATATTTGTGCTGTCTTGTTGACGTTTGTAAGCTTCTATCTCTTCATCACTTGGTTTTAAAAAGTAAGCCCAACCAACCAATAAGGCTAAAATTAGCGAAAAGCCAATAAGTGTATTTTTATCTAACATATTTTTTTTAACGGCTGCAAATGTAATAAGTTGGAGTAATTTTTATTACTCCAACTTATTATTTACAAAACAAATTATAATTAATAATAATTGATTTTTACTTGTGTGTTGGATTTCGTGCTATTTACCTTCAAAAGCAACTAAAACGGCATCGCCCCATAGTTCTTCTACAGCATAAAACTCACGCTTTTCGCGTTGAAAAACATGAGCTACCACATTGAAATAATCCAATAAAACCCATTCGTTATTTTCCATTCCCTCGCGGTGCCAAGGCATTTCACCTGTTAATTTTTTTACTTCTTCATCTACACTTCGTGCAATTGCTTCAACTTGTTTGTCACTTTCAGCATGGCTAATAACAAAAAAATCAGTACTTGCGCTTTTTACATTACGCATGTCTAATATTTTTATATCTTCCGCTTTTCGTTCAAACATTCCTTGTGCTATTGCCCAAGCCAAATACTCGGTAGGATCAGTTATTACTTGTTTCGATTTCGTTTCTTTTTTGGCAGTTTCTTTTTTAACTATTACCTTTTTAGGTGCTACTTTTTTTAAACTTACCTTTTTTGCAGCTACTTTTTTGGCTACTTTTTTTGCAGCTACTTTTTTTGCTGGTGTTTTCTCAGTACTCATTTGCTATTTATCTTGCTATATTGCGCGCCAAAAGTAAGTTTAAAAAACGGTTATAAAAATTTGTTATCTATTCAATTTAAATATCACTTTATAAATCAGTTAGATTCAACGAATAATTTTATAAAAAATTATCCGATTAAAAACGGATTGGTGGTTTTTACCAATTTCCAATCTAGCGGAAAAGGTATGGCTGCCAATAAATGGGAAAGCAAAGAAGGTGAAAATTTATTATGCAGTGTATTACTTGAATTTCCATTTATAAAAATAGAGCAGCAAGCTTATATAAATATGGCTGTTAGCGTTGCTTTGCAAGCAATTGTAAACAAATATTCCGGTAAA
>CAIUQQ010000061.1 GCA_903901345.1 uncultured Bacteroidota bacterium
GAAATATTGCGGGATTAACTGAAATTCTAAAAAGTAATGGAAATTTATCGAACAATAAAATAGTGTTAGCAATGGTATCTAATTTTAGTGAAAGTTTAATTTCAAAATTTGAAGTAAATAATAAAGATGCTGAACATATTTCTCAAAATTTAATTCCAGAAGTAATGCATCAATTAATATCAAAAACAAATGACCCAAATGATGAATCTTTTAATATTCAAGGATTATTAAGCAATTTAGGAGGAAAAGGATTAGGAGGAATGTTAATTAATATGTTTTCATCAAACAAAAAAGAAGGTGAAAGTGGAGGATTAGGAGGAATGTTTAAGAATTTTTTATCATAAACTTTGCAGTGTGAAAGTAAAAATTATATTTGCTCACGCTAAAAAATTAAAAAATAGTGAAATAATGGCCCGTAAACAAATAATAATGGAATTTCCAATTAAAGCTTCCCCAGCTTTATTGTTTAATTATATCAGTACTCCAAGCGGTTTATCGCAATGGTTTTGTGTAGATGTGGATATTAGAAATAACCTGTTTAAATTTAAATGGGAAGGTGAAGAAACAAGTGCTGACTTAATTAAAAAAGTTAATAATAAAAGCATGAAGTTTAAATGGACGGATTCTGAAAAAGATGAATATTTGGAATTTGATATAAACGTAGATGAACTTACTGATGACGTAGCTTTGGTAATAACAGACTATGCTGAAGAAAGTGAAGAGAAATATACCAATCAGCTTTGGGAAAGTCAAATTCATGATTTAAAAAGTTGTATAGGAGCATAAAAAAAGGCCTCTAAAATTATAGAGTGCACTGAAAAAGCCCATTAAAATTTTATAGACTTTAGAAAAATAAAATAAAGGCTCTGAGAATCATCTATTTGAAAGTAGTGATGTGCATCTACCCAATATATTGAAGAAAAAGAGGCTGTTTTCAATTTAGAAAACAGCCTCTTTTTATAAACAGCCACTTTTTATAGTGCCCTCCAAATTATAACGAGGGCTTTTTTTATGAATAAATGAAATATTCTAATAACTCATTTCAACAATTTTTACAACATCAGAAGGAGTAATATTTTGACGTTCACCCAATTTCAAAATGCCTCTTTTAGTAAATGAATCAAAAATAAAAGGTGCGGCTTCCTTATATTTATCAGTGTATTCACTTAAATGTGTTTTTATTCCTACTGAATGAAAAAATGATTCTGTTTTATCAATTGCTAAATTTGCTTTTTCTTCCATTGTACCTTCAGTAATATTCCAAACTCTAGTGGCATATTGTGCTAATTTTTCTTTCTTATTTTCAAAATTATAACGGTAATGACTTGGAGCTATAATGGCTAAAGTTTGCGCATGGTCAATTCCATATAAAACGGTAAGTTCATGGCCAATTGCATGCACAGTCCAATCTGTTGGAACGCCTTTTTGAATTAGGCCATTTAATGCCATTGTACAACTCCACATAAACTCACATTGAGCATTATAATCAGTAGGATTATTTAAAATTTGAGGAGCCACTTCAATTAAATTTTGCATAATACTTTCCGATATTCTGTCTTGCAAATTTGCACCAATTGGATAAGTCATGTATTGTTCTAAAACGTGAGTAAATGCATCTACAATTCCATTTGCAATTTGATTTGCTGGAATTGATGAAATTACTTGAGGATCTAAAATAGAAAACTGAGGAAACAATCCTGGTCCGCCCATTCCTAATTTCTGATTGGTTTCATGTCTTGAAATTACAGAACCTGAATTCATTTCAGAACCCGTAGCTGGCAATGTTAAAACCACTCCAAAAGGCATTCCCACTTCAGTTCTAATTCCTTTTTCCAAAATATCCCAAGGATTATTTCCTTCAAATAATGCGGCAGATGCCAAAAACTTTGTACCGTCAATTACTGAACCACCGCCAACTGCTAACAAATAATTAATTTTTTCTTCTTTAATTACTGCTAATGCTTTTAACAAAACTTGGTATTCTGGATTGGCAGGAATGCCACCAAACTCTATCACTTCAAACGATTGAAGTGCGGTTTTTACTTGTTCATAAATGCCATTTTTTTTAATGCTTCCACCACCGTAAAGCATTAATAATTTAGCATTAGCAGGAATTTCATTGGCTATTTTACCTATTAAACCTTTTCCAAAATAAATTTTAGTAGGGTTTTTAAATTCAAAGTTTATCATATTTAATAATGTTGATACAATGATAAGCTGTTTGGGCAATGAATTGTTTTAATTATAAATTATTTTAAAAGTAACAAAGTAAATAGTAGAAATTAGGTCAAAGTAGTTTACTTTGTAAAATGTCGGAATTAAAAGCACAAGTAAAATTTGTAGATAAAAACAAATCTGAATTTTACTCAATTCTTAAAAGCAGGGTAGATCATTATTTTATTGTAAACAAAATTACTAAATACGCCAATGCAACAATGGTCATTAAAACAATCATTTTACTTTTGGCATATATTTTACCTTTTATTTATATTTTATTTTTCCAACCGAGTTTTGGAGTAAGTTTAATGTTATGGAGTATAATGGGAATTGCTGTGGCTGGAATAGGAATGAGTGTTATGCATGATGCAAACCATGGTGCATATTCAGCTAATAAAAATGTAAACTATTGGCTAGGAAACACTTTAAATTTACTAGGAGGTTCGGTATTTAATTGGAAACTTCAACACAATATTTTACATCATACTTATACCAATATTACTTTTTTAGATGATGACATTTCTGATAGATTAGTATTGAAATTTTCTCCTCATACTACGCAAAAAAGTTTTCATAAATTCCAATGGATATATGCTTTCTTTTTTTATGGATTACTTACTTTTTACTGGGCAGTAGCAAAAGATTTTATTCAATTTTATCAGTTTTCAAAAAATGGAGTAAATAATAATAACAGAAAAGAAAACGTATACATATTAGCAAAAATAATTGGAATAAAAATTTTCTATTTTTCTTTAATGATTATAGTTCCTATATATTTATTTA
>CAIUQQ010000062.1 GCA_903901345.1 uncultured Bacteroidota bacterium
TGTATTTTCGAAAAAAAAAGCGATAATTGTTTACACTTAATAAATATTGCAAAAAAAACATAAAGAATATATAAATAGAAAAAAGGTAACATGAAAAGTAAAATATTTAAGACTTTTATTGTAATGACTATTTGCATCATGCAATTTTCGTTTGTTGCTGACAATAGAAATTACCAAACAGAATGCGTAACCATTGAAACTGATGCCTATGTAACCATTAAAATATGGGATAATAAAAAAGGCGCAAAATACAATGCCGAACAAGCCAGAAAAGATGCAATTCATGCGATTTTATATTCTGGCATTTCAGGTGGTAATGGATGTACTACTCAGCCACCAATTTTAAATAAAACAGAAGAACAAGAGCAATTTAAAAGTATTGAAAAAAGTTTTTTTTCAAAAAATGGTAAATGGTCAATGTTTGTGAGAAGTGCAATAATTGAAACTACTTTACCTACAAACTTAGGGAATAAAAATTGGAAAGTATTTCAAGTAGCTATTTCCAAAAATGAATTGCGTAAATACTTGGAAGAACAAAAAATAATTAAATCACTAAATAATGGATTTTAAAATGAAAAAAATAAAACTCTTAATAATTTCGCTTGTATTGTTTATAATGACAAACAGTGTATTTGGTCAAGCTAAAAAGCCCACACTCATGATTTTGCCAAGCGACAATTGGTGTGAGCAACGGTTTTTCAATACAGTATTTGATAATCAAGGAACAAAGCAAAAAGTACCTAATTACAAACAAGCATTTCAAGAAGATACTGAAATTGGACAAGTGATTTCCAAAATTGGATCATTAATGATTGACCGTGGTTTTCCTTTAAAAGATGCTGAACAGGAATTGAAAGCGATTGAAGCACGTAATGCGGAAGATAATATGACGACTAGTACAGCAAGTGGTTCATCCATATCCGAAAGTCCGTTAGATAAATTAAAGAATAAAGCCAAAGCAGATATCATTATTCAAATTTGGTGGAAAATAAATAAAACAGAACAAGGTAAATCGGTGTCATTTATTTTAGAAGCTTTTGATGCTTATACCAGCAAAAGAATAGCATCTTCAACTGGAAATGGAACTCCAAATAATACTGATATTGTTCCAGTATTATTACAAAATGCAATTATTGCAAACATTGATCCTTTTGCAGCACAGCTGCAATCTCATTTTGATGATATGTTTAATAATGGAAGAGAAATACTTTTAACAGTTAAAAAATGGAATAACTGGGATAAAAACTTGGAAACTGAAATTGAAGGCAAAGAAATTACAGATTATGTAAATGAATGGCTTCAAAAAAATACTGTAAAAGGTAAGTTTAGTATGGCAGATGCAACTGAAAATATCATACGTTGCGATCAAGTTCGTATTCCATTATATGATTCAAATAACAATGCCTTGGATGCACGTCAATTTACAAAAGGATTACAAAAATATTTAAAGGCAGCACCATTTAATTTCGAAGTAAAACTAATGACTCGTGGACTTGGAGAAGCCATCATTGTAATAGGGGAAAAGTAACTTTATGAAGAATTATATTTCTATAATTATTTTAATACTAATGCCATTCTTGTCTTTTGCTCAAGATTTAACAATAAATGTTGATGGTTCCGGAAAAACATGTCCGGAGGCAAGAAATGACGCTTTAAGAAACGCAGTTAATCAAGCATCTGGCTCTATTATTTATTCCAAAACAGAAATAAGTAATAATGAATTGATATCAGACGATATAACTATGCTTACAAGTGGTAATGTTTTAAATTACGATATAATAAAGGATTGTTTCGAAAAAAATGGAACATTTTCTATAACTCTAAAAGTGACTGTTTCTCAAACTGAATTGAAAAAATTTATTGAGGGTAAAGGAAAGTCAATTTCAATTAGTGGTGAACTGTTAAAACAAAAATCAGATCAAGAAGTTGCTTCTAAAAATGCTGAAATTAGCATAGTTGAAAATATTTTATTACAATTAGAATCATTTACAATTGATCCCTTTGACTATGAAATAAGTATTGGGCAAATAACTATAAAAGATGGTAAGTATTGTTCATTACCAGCCGATATAACAATTAAAACGAATATTAACTTCTACAATTCATATCTTAAATTAGTAAAAGACATAGAAAAAATTTCAATAAATTTAACAGATCAAAATTTCCGAAGAGTAACTTTAAAAGAAACTAATTTTCCTATTACCATAAATTCAAAAGTTTATTATTTAAGAACTAGTAAATCTATTGATTTAATTAATAAGTTTTATAATAAGATAATTTCAAAAATGGATAACTATACAGTTGTTGACGATTGTTTGAAAGAATTGTATTTAAAAGAAAATAACAATAAAATTAAACTAAATTACAACTTATTTTTTCCCGATCCAGATTACATTGCTAAAACTATTTCAGGTACATTTACTGCTACAATTGAAGAAATTGGCAGCTTAAATAGAATTAATATATTTGCTAGCCATAAATTATTAGCATACAAAAACGGAAAATCATTATCTGGAGAATTAGCCCTAATGAAGTATTCTGAAACAAACCCATTAGAGTTTGAATCATTAAAAAATAATTTGATTAAAAACTTTGAGGAATTAGCTAAGGAAAAAGAAGATGGTAATATTAAACTTAATTATGCTATTTCATTTTTAAACAATGGTCAAAATAAAAGTACAATTGAAAATTTAAAAGTTTCTCAAAAAAATTACCAGCAAATTATTGAAAGGAGTATTAATCAAATAAAATTAAATCCAAGTAAATTATGTGGTAATTTCAATAAAACTACCGATGAAATAAAATTAGATTTTAAATGGGAAACCTATAAAAGTAGTTTTGCCTATGAAAATGGCAAAGAATCAATTTATAATTCATATTTTAGAAAACAAAATTTACCTTATGGTACATATATTTTAACTGTTAAAGAAAAAGAGCTTAATAATAATAAATACAAAGATATTTATATTTCAAATTATAAAACACGAGGACCTTTAACGGCTATTTATTCAGCTATTTTGCCAGGCTGGGGTACACGAAGAATAACTTATAATGAAAAAAATGGTATGGATAGATTTTTTTTGGTGACAACACCTTTGGTACTTTCGTTATTAACCAAATTGATTTCTAATCATTATTACAATGAATATATGAATTCGAATTCTCAGTCTGGTAATAATTACTCTAGTTCTAGCTCCTATTATGTTGCTGGTATGGATGATTATTATGAATTAGCTAATAATTGGAATAAAACGGCCATAATTTTTGGTAGTATAAGTGCATCATTTTATTTATATGATATTGTATGGGTAATTGGTAAAGGGTTTAAAAATATTTCAAACAAACAATCAATAAAGCGAAAAGTAAATGAATCTAAATTACAAATTCAAAGTGAGCATGTTAAATAGTTTAAAAATGAAAAAAACAATTCTATTTATTATTTTTCTAGGGTCTATTATTTCTTGTGAAAAAGAAGATGGCTTTTGGAATCTGAAACGGGAGAACAAACGTGACCTATTAAGTAATAAAGTCCAATTAAGTGATTTAGTCAATTTGGATTTTAATATTTCAAATAATAAAACTAACAGTTTTAATATTGATTTAACTTGCGCTGTAAAAAATGATGCACTTAACGTTGAAGAAATTGGTGTTTGTTATAACAAAACAGGAATGCCTGATATAAATCAAAACAAATCATATAAATTGATCAAATCCTGGAACAGTCAAAACGGAGTAGGAGTAGTCAATGATTTAGAAATGAATACTCAATATTATGTTCGAGCTTATGCCAAATTAAATAACACTTCTTTAGATGATAATGATTTAAAAAAATTTGTTACAGTTTATACAGGGCAAAAAATAATAACTACAAAATATGGATGTTATGATTTTATATCCGAGGAATCTATTAATTATACTAATTGGATAAGCAGTGGTTTTAAATATGGTTGGGGCAATGAGGCGGGAACGGGATTTTATTATGATTTAAGAAGTTCAATTAAAGGAATTAATAGTTTATCTCAAACATTTTACAATATGCCCTCAAATGCAATTTTAATTTTAAAATATTACAATAAAAGTTCAAATGCTATGATTAATATAAATGGCAAATTAACAGATTTAAACAAGGATTATACTACCAATGACTCTCTGCCCCTACCTATTGGAACTGTTAGCATATCAATAAGTGCGGAAATAAAAGAACTGTGGCAGTTTTTCGCGATTAATAGTATTTGTATAAATGTACCATAAATGATTCAAAATGAAAAAATCAATTATATTTATTATTTTATTGGGGTCTATTATTTCTTGTGAAAAAGAAGATGGCTTTTGGAATCTCAAACGGGAAAACAATCGTGACTTGTTAAATAATAAAGTCCAAATAAGTGATCTCGTACATTTGGATTTTAATATTTCTAATATTACATCTAATAGTTTTGACTTTAATATAACGCATTCTGAAGAAAATGATGCACTTATGTTAGAAGAGAAAGGCCTTTGTTATAATAAAACAGGTATGCCTGATATAAATCAAAATAAAACAGCAGAAAATACAGTTGGAGCCGGAGTCAAAGGTTTAGAAATGAATACTCAATATTATGTTCGAGCTTATGCCAAATTAAATAACACTTCTTTAGGTGATAATGATATAAAAAAATTTGTTACAATTTATACAGGGCAAAAAACTATCAATACTAAATTTGAATTATGTTCTGATTTTTCTTCAGAGGTCTCCCTTAAAAATAGTGGATGGTTAATTAGTAATTTTTGGGTTACCTCAAATCCAAATGATAATGCACTCTCAAATGATTGGATAACTACCGGCATTAGTAGTATGAGTCAAACATTTTATAATTTGCCTTCAAATATTTCTTTAAATTTTTTTTATGGGGATTATTGGGGACAAAGTTTAGGTGCAAATCAAAATATTGTAGTAAAGATAAATAATGTATTAGCAGCAACATTACTTCAGTCTGGAGATGTTTCGATTCCCTTACCGGCAGGAAATTGTACCATAACAATTACTGCAAATGATAATAATTCTTCTTCAAGCATATCTATAGGAAGTCTATGCATTAAGTAGTTAAATCCAAGTTTTTAAAAAAAATATTATGAAAAAAATTAACTGTATTATTTGGTTGTTTTTTATTGCCTTAAGTACTAACGCCCAAAACAAACTATCTGACCTAAATCGTATAGTTTTAAACACGTACGTTCCTATTCAGGCTGAACCACTGCCTGACCAGGCCAAAAGTTTACTGGAAAATAAACTTTCGCAAATTGCCTCATCAAATGGAATGGGAGGCTCTGCTATCAATCCTCGTTTTGTTTTAATGGCAAACACAGCTATTATAACAAAAGATATCATAGCAGGTCCACCACAATTATTATCTTATAACTTAGAAATAACCTTTTTTATAGCTGATGCCATTGATTTGAAAA
>CAIUQQ010000063.1 GCA_903901345.1 uncultured Bacteroidota bacterium
AAACAATTTATTTACTTTTAAACCATCAATAATAATAATTTAAAATAACCTATTTAAGGTTTCTGAAACAAAATACTATGACAACAAATTATTTAAATAGTATTTCTATTACAAATCTTTTTTTTAAATAAAACTATTATTTAGTATTGCCAATACCATATCAAAATAAATAATGAACTATCTTTATAATATAAAAACATTGTTGAACAAAACAAAATTAGTTTTATTGCTTTTTTTGGTGTTAAACTTAGTACTAAAATATTTTTTTTTAGTATCAATTCCATTAGATGGAGATGAACCCTTTTCAGTTTTTTTTAGCCAAGTATCATATTCTGAACTTTTTGAAATGATAAAAACTGAAAACAATCCCCCACTTCATTTTATTTTATTAAATATATGGACTAAATTGTTTGGAATTTCGGAGCTTTCAGTTCGTTTTCCTTCCTATTTATTCAGTTGTTTCACAGTTATCTATATATATTTAATTGGGAGTAAGTTTTTCTCAAAACAAGTAGCTATTTCATCTGCAGTATTTTTTACTTTTTCGAGCATGAACATGCTTTTTTCACATGAAGCAAGGGTATATGCAATATTTGGTTTTTTAACAGCAGCTACATTTTATTATTTTCTGATTTGTTTATCTAATAAAAACAAATTTAACAGTTTTGTAAAATTAATTTTATGTAATTCATTCATTATCTTCGCTCACTTTTTTGGATTTTTTGTTATTTTTATTCAGGTGATAGTATTAGCTATTTTGTACTATAATAAAATAGCTAAAACTAAAAAATTCATCTATTCATATCTTTCCGTATTAATTATTTATTCGCCATATTTGGTTATATTTATTCAAAGGTTTTTCCAATCGGCATCCAAAGGAACTTGGATTTCACCACCTAATGATATTTCAGCACTTTACTTTATGCTTTGGAAATTCTGTAATGCTCCAGCAATTACAGTATTACTAATTGTAATTATGCTCTTCGCACTATTCTTGTTTTTATTCAAACAAAAAAACAAACAAATCAATTTTCAAACTATAACTGTTTTGGTTTGGTCGCTTTTTCCATTTTTCTTTATGTATGCTATATCATATAAAGTACCAATGTATTTAGATAGATATTTAGTTTATGTTTCAATTGGTTTTTATCTGCTTTTTTCAATTTCAATTCATTATTTAACAAAAACACTTCAATATAAATACATAAATATTTTAACTTGGACTACTTTGTTTTTATACTGTATCTCGTTGAATCCATTAATTGAAAAAGATAAACGTAAGAGTAAAGAATATGCTTTAAAAATTAAAGAAATAAAAAGCATGAACCCCAATACAGTAGTTATTATTTCACCAAACTATGCTTTTAGAACTTTATCATATTATTATAATAAATCTTATTTCACCGACTATAAAAATAGCGTAAAGTTATTAAACAATGAAATCATATTTCCTGTAAATTCAATAAATGAAGTACCTCCAAGTTTACTAAAAAATAATCCAGATATCGTATTCATTGACAATTGGGCCGCAATTGTAGATTCTAATCTAACAATTGAAAAGTATATTAATCAACTGAATGGCAATACAAAAATTTACAAATTTGGTGATGTAAAACTTACTCATTTCACAAAAAACACTTTAATTTTGCCAAGCAATTAACACAGTAAAACCCAAAAGGGAAGCTATTTTATTTCATTAATAAAATATTCGGAAATGGTGTTTGTAATTAATATCAAATCACTTTCCGATAATTCATAAAACATAGGTAATCGCAATAAACAATCACTGTAAAAGTCGGAATTTGGCAAATCTCTACCATCATGTTTACTTAAATAAAATGGTGATTGATGAAGTGATAAATAATGAAAAACCGACAGAATATTGTTCTTTTTTAACGCATCGATTAATCCTTGTCTTTCTGCTAAATTTTTACAAACCACATAATACATATGTGCATTATTACTGGCATAATTGGGAATATTAGGTAACTGTAAATGTCCCATTTCAGCAATATTTTTCAACGCATGATTATAAAAATTCCAAATTTCTTTTCTTCTTTTTTGAATGTCATCTAAGTTTTCTAATTGAGCAAAAAGAAAAGCTGCAATGATATCGGATGGCAAAAAAGAACTTCCCATATCAACCCAATTATATTTAGCTACTTCCCCTCTAAAAAATGCGGAACGATTGGTGCCTTTTTCTCTAATTATTTCAGCTCTATTTATAAATTTTTCATCGTTTATAACCAACATTCCTCCTTCACCCGACATAATATTTTTTGTTTCATGAAATGAAAATGCTGATAAATGCCCAATGCTTCCTAAAGGCTTTGTTTCATTATTTTTATTCGTATAAAAACTATCAATTGCTTGCGCGGCATCTTCAACTACAAATAAATTATACTTATTTGCCAAATCCATGATTACATCCATGTTACAAGCTATACCCGCATAATGAACAGGAACAATCGCTTTTGTTTTTGGCGTAATTAAAGCTTCTAAATCGTCAGTATTTAAATTTGGATTTTGCAAATTGCAATCTGCAAAAACTATTTTTGCGCCACGTAACACAAAAGCATTTGCAGTAGAAACAAAAGTATAAGAAGGCATAATTACTTCATCGCCAGGCTGAATATTAATTAATATAGCAGCCATTTCTAATGCATCGGTACACGATGTAGTTAATAGGCATTTTTTAAAACCATATTTTTTCTCGAAAAATTCATGGCATTGTTTGGTAAAAATACCATCACCCGAAATTTTACCTGAAGCTACCGCTTGAAATATATAATGGTTTTCTTTTCCTGTTAGAAAAGGTTTATTAAAAGGTATATTTTTTACTTCCATAAATGATAAATGTAAGTTGTTTTATTAATTGAAAAGCCATTTTGTAAATAAAAATTCAAGGCTCTTTGGTTTTTATTTTGTGTTGTTACCGTTACAAAATCAACGTTTTTTGATAAAGAATAATTAAACACATATGCTAGTAATTGCTTCCCTATTTTAAGACTTCTGTGCTTTTCATTCACTGCAATTAATCCAATATCAAACATGTTGTTTTTAAATACAAAAGTTATAAAACCAACTACTTTATTATTTACTAAAAAACCAATCACTTTATCAGCATTTTTATGTGCAATTGATTGTTCAATCCATGCAGTATACAAAGTTTCAAACTCATTATTTTTAAAATTTGAATCAATTTTAAACCTAGAAAAGTGACCACTTTGAAAAGTCAAATCCAATAAATTATCATCTAATTTTGTTAACTCAACTAAGTTCTCATTTTCAAATTTATTAAAAGGCAAATTGGAAACATTTGTAATTAAATCAATTTTTTCATCACTTAAAAACAATTTATGTTTTTTTACTAAATCATCAGAAAGTGGTTCGTTACAGAACAAATATATCAGTTTAAAATCGTTGTTAAGTAACAGGTTTTCATCTAAATAATTATTACTAATTACAAGTTTACCCGCCTTATAACCAAAAAAATCAGTATCCCATTTTAACTGTATAATTTCCATCAAAAGGTTTTCTCATCAATTAAATAAAGTGGTCTTTGTTTCATTTCCTCGAAAGTTTTTCCAATATAAAGTCCTACTATTCCTAAAATAAAAATAATAAGACCAGAAAAGAACCAAATTGATATTATTAAACTTGCGTATCCACTAACATTTATAATACCCGAAAGAGAAGCAAACACATTGTAAAGAGCATATAAAAGAGAAAATAATGATATAAAAAATCCAAGTTTAATAGTTAATTTTAATGGTTTGTCAGAATAGGCAACAGCTATGCCTATGGCTAAAGTAATTAATTTGCTCCAACTATAAGAAGTATTTCCCTCAAAACGTTCTGCGTGAGTAACATCAATAGCAGTTTTTTTAAATCCAACCCAACGAGCCATTGGTGAAAAAGCACGCATTGATTCCCTCATTGAGTTAATTGAATTAATTACTTTTCTACTATAAATTCCAAAATTTGCAATGGTTCCATCTTGAGGAATGCCAGAAAGATAAGTGAAAGCTTTATAAAACAATTTGGAAGACTGGGTTTTAATAAAACTATCCTGCCTTTCTACCCTACGGGCAAATACAATATCAAATCCTTTTTTAGCTTCATTATACAAATTAACTATTTCTTCTGGTCTGTCTTGCAAATCACAATCCATTACCACCACCCAATCGCCTTTACTTGCGTCTAAACCAGCAGTAATGGCGTGATGTTGACCAAAATTCCTGCTCAACTTAATTCCTTTAACTCTACTATCTTTATTGGTTTCAATTAATACTTTTTCCCAAGAATTATCAGGACCACAGTCTTCCACTAAAATTATTTCAAAATCATCAGTAATTTTTGATAATTCAAACTGTAACCTACTTACCAATTCTGATACAATATTTTCAGCTCTATAAATGGGACTTACTACAGAAATATGCATATAAATTAAATTTGAGTATTATTAAATGATTGATGATTGATTCGAGATAAAATAACAACGGAAACTATTAATGGCAACCAATTTAAGTAATCGTAAGGAATCATAATTAAAGCATAAAATATAGTTAACATAAATTTTAAAGTTAACAACGAAAACATATTTGAACCAACTACTTTTCTAATTTTAGGTTGTAGAATTATAAGAGCAAAACTTGATAAAATACTAAAAAGAAAAAGGATGTTTTTATTCAACATTATTCTATCTAAAAGTGAACCATTTCCAAATTGATAAAACCAACTTGCAAAACCTAATCCTTGAAATAATTGAAAAGGTCTATCAGTTGGTGCTTGCCAGCTTTGACCTTTCCATTCTCCCAATATTGAAGTTGTATAATTTGCATTGAACGATTTAAGCATTTCTGGTATTGGCAATACAAATGGAACTATAAAAAACAACAATATCATTATACTTAAAATGATAGAAACTTGTAGGAATGTTTTGAAGCTTTTACGCAATAAATTATAGAAATAAATAGGCAACCAAAACAAAAAAGAATACCTAGATAATAAAGGCAAAATAAGCCCTAATGATTTAATTAAAACATTTTTAGAAAACAGTGAAATAGTTAAAATTAAAT
>CAIUQQ010000064.1 GCA_903901345.1 uncultured Bacteroidota bacterium
AAATAATTAACAATAGTAATGAAAAAAAATTTGTAATTTTACTTGGTTCTGGAATACATAAACAAGCATTTCACGGAAATGGTAACGATAATAATATTTTATCATCTTGGAGCTGTTTATTGAGAGCCTTAGATCCAAATATTATTCTTACAAATAATTTCCTTTTAGATTTTGAGAAAATAATTTTAAAGAAAACTAATAATCAAGATTTAGAAGCAGCACATGAAATTGAAGAAGAAGAATTAAAAAAAATAGTTGAAAGAATTCAAGAAGCACAAATTAAAGCCTTAAAATTAAATAGCAAAAATTATCCAGTTGAAATATTCAACAGTAAATTTGTTAGTGATGTTATTAGTTTGAACTTTGACTTAATCCCTGAATTATTAATCAATAATAATAAAAAAGCTAAAGTTCAAAATCTTTATGAACAGGAAAATAAAAAATCTATAATTCATTCAACTAGACATAGAGTTGTGAATGGAATTAATTTTTGGCATCCTCATGGTGATATTGATAGTAAAGACACTTTGATTTTAGGTGTGAGAAAATATGGTTTACACATTAATAAAATCGAAAATTTAAGAGAGCGCTCAAAAACTAAAAACAAACTTGAAAATTATAAGAAATCATGGTATGAAGTTTTAACTCATAATCCTGTTATTATTTTAGGGTCGGAAATTTCTGATAATGAATGGGATATTTGGAATGCTATAGTTAACAGAGAACGTAATTTTGGTAAAAAAGAAAATATCAATAAATACAGATATCCTATTTTTCAAATGAGAGAATTAAGTAATAATTCTATAACTAAATCTAATGATCAATGGTTTGAGCCTTTATTTGATGAGAAACTTGATTTTAATGAGCAATGGATAAAACTAAATAAACTATTTGAAAATGAAAAGTAAAAAATGAAAAATATAATAATTTTTGCAATGGTATTATTTTCTAATTTTTGTTTTTCACAAAGCATCAATGAAGAAAAAGTAAGTTTAAGTAATTTTATTAAACGAATGTATACAGCTACCCCATTTGATGGAGTGAAAATCATGGATGATTACGACAATCAATATTTAGTTTCAGTTATAAGCTTAGATAAAGCTAAGTATACTAACCCTTCCATCATGAATAGAGTAGCACAAGTAAAAGCACAGTCGCAAGCAAATACCTTTTTAAATGGTGCTACTATTAATATGGAAATGATTATAAAAACTACCGAACAAAAAACTAAAGATTCTAATAATACCTTAGTGGAAACAATTGAAAGTATAAAACAAAATTCAATGGGTTTTACACAAGGACTTGAGTTATTAACCAATTTTGATAATGCCGATAATAACCGAATGGTGTTTATCTATTTTAGAGAAATAAAAAAAGAAGCGAAGTAATTTATGAAAGCAATTTTAAGAATAATTTTTATTGCAAATCTACTTGTATTTTCACAACAAATAGTTTTTGCACAAGATGCAGATAAAACAATAACCCTTGTGGTAAGTGGTCAAGGTAAAACTCAAGATGAAGCGAAGCAAAATGCTTTAAGAAGTGCCATTGAACAAGCCTTTGGTACTTTCATATCATCAAAGACCGAAATATTGAATGATAATTTAGTAAAAGATGAAATTGTATCGTTAGCCAATGGGAATATTCAGAAGTTTGAAATTATTTCTGAGGTTCAAATCCCTAATGGGGGTTATGC
>CAIUQQ010000065.1 GCA_903901345.1 uncultured Bacteroidota bacterium
AAAAACCCGAAAACCAAACTCTCATAAAGGGGATTATGGCCATGCCTTAATTATAGCTGGTAGTAAAAATAAAATGGGAGCAGCTATTATTGCTTCCAAAGCTTGTTTGAGAGCGGGTGTAGGAATGCTTTCTGTTAATATTCCCGAACAGGAAAGATTGGCATTACAGGTTTCTATTCTTGAAGCTATGACCGTGTTTCGTGTTGATACAAAAAAAGATAGTTTCAATTATTCTGCTTTAACAATTGGTCCTGGAATAGGTACTCAAAAAGAGGTAATAAATGTATTAAAACATATCATTAATACATTTACCAATCCAATATTATTAGATGCTGATGCATTAAATATTATTGCTGATAATAATGAACTTTTAAATAAACTACCAAAAGAAACTGTTATTACTCCACATTCAAAAGAATTTGATAGACTATTTGGAAAACATGAAAACGACAATGATCGCATGCTTTCAGCAGTTTCAATTGCTAAAAAACACAATATTGTAATTGTTTTAAAAGGACATCAAACTTTAGTTACATATAATGGCGACTCGTATATTAATACAACTGGAAATGCAGGATTAGCAAAAGCAGGTTCTGGTGATGCGCTTTCAGGAATTATTACTGCTTTTTTAGCTCAAGGTTATTTGCCAATTAATGCAGCTATATTGGGAGTTTATATTCATGGTTTGGCGGCCGATATAACTTTAAAAAACCAATCGATGGAAAGTATGCTTATTACTGATATTATTAATAACTTAGGTAAAGCATTTTTTTATTTAAGAAAATAATTAGGATTGCTTTTCTATGAATATTGTTGCTTGTATTCAGTAATATTTACAAGTAAAATAGTTTTATTTACTACAATTCCCATACTCACAATAAAGGCTTAAATTAGGATTACTTAATGAATAGAATCTAAATCCTAATAACTCATCTCTTTTCTCCCATTTGTATTTTCCTTTAAACAAATAAAAGCAGACATCATAATTCATGTTAGGTGAAGAATTACTTTTTCCAAATACTATTTCTATAATATTTAATAATCCATTATCAGCATCATACTTGTATTCTATTGCTGATTTACAAGAGTCACCGGTTTTTGTAAGCCAGATTTCACCATAGTTAGGTTGCGTAAAACTACATGATACATTTTTTTTATACAAACTACTACAATTATCATTTATAATATGCAAAGTTCCACTGTCTTGTTTGTATAAAAAAGTCCAATTAACACTTTTTTCCATTGTAGTTGGTGCATTACTGCATGATGCAAAGAAAGTTGTGATTAAAACAACAAATATAATTGTTTTTATTTTATTCATTTTACTCTAATACATTTATACTATATTACCGTTTTTAACGGTGATTTTATTATTATCTTTTAAAAATTCATAAATACCGTCTGGTGCTATTTCTCCGTTAATATATACAACAATATCTTTCAAGTCAAATGGATATTGTAATTTTAACTCTAAAATTTCATGATTTTTTGTTTCTATAAAAAAAGATTCCATATTGCTATTACTATTTATTTTACTATCTAATTCTATCAATTTCTTTTTTACAAATCAATTCTATTTAATAATACTTTTTGTCTTCCAATGGAAGTTGTTAAATTATTATCATTAACAGTGCCTATTTTAATAAAGTCTGCTTTTTCATACAAATCATTTCCTTTTGTTATTTCATTAACATATTGAATATTTTCTTTTTTGTACGCATTTCCAGCACCTATAATTTGCATGGTTGTGCCTGACCAAGAATTATTGTTTATTCTAACTTCTAATTCTACTGCATCGTTTTTTAATATATATATCCCATCAATTGTTTTAAGCTTATCGGAATTAAATATTTGATTTTCAGTGTTCGTTTCAGACTTTTGATAATTACTATTACAACAGAATAAAACTATAGATAATGTAAAAAATAAAAGGCTGTTAAAAATTGAATTTTTTAGTAGTTTCATATTGATTTCAGAAAAGGTTTA
>CAIUQQ010000066.1 GCA_903901345.1 uncultured Bacteroidota bacterium
AAAATATTATGGCAAAAACATCAACCTCTTTCTTCTGTAAAAACTGTGGTGCTTCTTCAACCAAATGGGTTGGAAAATGTACCAGTTGTGGCGAGTGGAATACTTATATAGAAGAAGTAATTCATAAAGAAAAATTAGATTACAAAAGCACTTGGAAAGAAAGCAGCAATACTCAACGTGCTTTAAAACCAGTTCCCATTAATCAAGTGGAGCAAAAAAATGATGTTCGTTTGGTGCTAAAAGATGGTGAATTTAGCAGAGTACTTGGTGGTGGATTGGTTCCAGGATCTGTTATATTAATTGGTGGTGAACCTGGAATTGGTAAATCAACATTATTACTCCAAATAGCCTTGCAATTTGATGGTTTAAAAGTACTTTATATAAGTGGCGAAGAAAGCGATACGCAAATAAAAATGCGTGCCGAACGATTACCATATACCAACGATAACTGTTATTTATTTACAGAAACTTCAACCCAAAAAATTGGTAAAGCCTTTCAAGAATTACAACCCGATATTGTAATTGTTGATTCCATTCAAACTTTACAAAGTGAATTAATAGATGCTACTCCGGGAAGTATTTCGCAGGTAAAAGAAACTGCTAGCGATATGATTCGGTTTGCAAAAGAAACAGGCACTCCAGTTTTTTTAATTGGCCATATTACCAAAGATGGAACCATAGCTGGTCCAAAATTATTGGAACACATGGTGGATACTGTTTTGCAGTTTGAAGGCGACAGACACCATGTATATAGAATTTTACGAACTACCAAAAACCGTTTTGGAAGCACCAGTGAAATTGGAATTTACGAAATGCAAAATGGCGGATTACGAGAAGTTTCAAATCCTTCGGAAATATTAATTAGTCAGCGCGATGAAGCTTTAAGTGGCGTAACAATTGCCGCTACAATTGAAGGCATGCGACCACTGTTAATTGAAACCCAGGCATTGGTTAGCCAGGCAGTTTATGGCACTCCGCAACGCAATAGCAATGGATATGATACCAAAAGACTGAACATGCTCTTAGCAATTTTGGAAAAGAAATGCGGCTTACGAATGGGTATGCAAGATGTGTTTATCAATATTGCCGGAGGCTTACGAGTAGAAGATCCAGGAATAGATTTGGCCATTATAGCAGCCATTGTTTCAAGTTATGAAAACATAGCCATTGACAGTAAAATTTGCTTTGTGGGCGAAGTAGGTTTAAGTGGCGAAATACGTGCTGTTAATAGAATAGAACAACGATTAAGCGAAGCTGAAAAACTAGGATTTACTACCATTTATTTGTCTAAATTTAACAAATTGCCAAAGCAAAGCACTGGCATAAAAATTATTCAAATTAGTAAAATAGATGAAATGCTAAGTTTCCTTTTTGGTTAAATAGTTGATAAGTTGATAAGTTGGTTCGAGTTTACGCTCGTTCCAATTCAACCATATAAGCATAATATTTTTCCATTATTCATCCAATAATTTTATTTCCAATAATCCTTTTCCTTCAGCATAATCGATGGTAATGCTATACATCCAATCAGCAGCGGCTAAAATTGAATCTTAAAATCTAATAATTAAGTAATATTATTGCAAGGCTACATGAACAGAAATATAACAGACGGAATTAACTTATTTTCAAAATTAAACGGCAGGCGATTGCTCAATGCTACCAAGCTTTTGAGTAGTTATTATTTTTCAAAAGCTTTCAAAAAACCTATTCATTGGGGAATGCCATTAACCATGGAAATAGAGCCTACCACCAGTTGTAATTTGCGTTGTCCTCAGTGCCCAAGCGGTTTAAGGGAGTTTACCCGTAATACTGGCATGTTAAACTTGGAGCTTTATAAAAAAATAATTGACGAAATTCACGAAGATTTGATTTGGTTGGTTTTATATTTTCAAGGGGAACCTTTTTTGAATACAAGTTTTTTGGAGTTTGTAAAATATGCAGCTTCCAAAAATATTTATACTGCTACCAGTAGCAATGCACATTATTTTACTTCTGATATGGCCAAAGCTACCGTTCAATCGGGGTTAGACAGATTGATTATTTCAATAGATGGAACTACTCAAGATACTTATAGTAAATACAGAATAGGTGGGAACATAGAAAAGGTAATTGAGGGAACTGAAAACCTATTGAAATGGAAAAAAGAATTGGGTTTAAAAACACCGCATATTATTTGGCAATTCATTGCTTTTAAGCACAACGAACATCAAATTCCTGAAATTAAAAAGCTTGCAAAAAAAATAGGAGTAGATGAGTTAGGAATAAAAACTGCACAAATTTACGATTATGAAACCAGCGATAATTTTATTCCTACCAACGAAGATTTGAGTAGATATACCAAAACAGAAGACGGTTATAAAATAAAAAATAAACTATTGAACCAATGTTGGCGCATGTGGCGAGGAAGTGTAATTACTTGGGATGGATTAGTAGTTCCTTGTTGTTTTGATAAAGATGCCACACATCAATTTGGAAATGTTTCCGACTTTAGCTTTAAAGCGGTTTGGCAAAACGAACAATACAATCGTTTTAGAACGGCTATTTTAAAAAGCCGCAAGGAAATAGATATTTGTAAAAACTGTACAGAAGGAACTAAAGTTTGGAATTAGTTAGTTGTTAGTTGTCAGTTGATAGTTGATGGAGTTTGAAAAATATTTTTATTTAAAATACAAAAAGTAAGTCAAAAACAAAATATTATGACTTTGGGTCATTCCTTCGGAATGACAGGCTATATTATTTTTGTGTAATTATTAGAATTTTAATTGATAAACGTCAATGATAGCTAAGTCTATTATAGTTCAACCGTTTTAGTCCGATACCTATCAGACTTCGATCGAACTGACACGTAAATTAATCATTAATATAAACGGTAAAACCTATTGGTAATTGTCCTGGTTTTTTTGGACGAACACCATGCAAATTTGGGCCATCTAAATCTGTAATTGTCAAATCTATTTCGGTAAATGTTAACACACTTCCTTTTGGTAAAATAGAAATGGCTTGGTTACATTCTTTGCCAAAAAAGTTGCCCCTAATAGGAAAAGTATTTTTAGTTTTTCCATCAGGTTCAGCAATGTTAGCGTTTTTAAGTAGAAGCGAAAATCCAGTTAAACAGTTTTTACGAGCTAAGTTACCAATTTTTGGTGCTAATACCAATCGCGCATTTCCAACTTTAAAAAAGTTACGGCTTACATCTATTTTCTTAAATAAATCAATTTGCTCCAATCCATTATCTAAGTATAAATAATAACCAGCTTTCATTTTAGTAAGCGTAGGATGTTCTTGCTGTGCAAAGCAATTTAAGGTAAATAAAGTAGCAATAATTAAAAATATATTTTTCATAATTGTTGTTTTAAAAAGTGTGTAAATATAAAAAGTTTATAAAAGTTATTTTATTAA
>CAIUQQ010000067.1 GCA_903901345.1 uncultured Bacteroidota bacterium
ACATTTGGCTTTTTGGAAATGTTAAAAGCTAGTGGCCAGCAGCCAGTAGCTATCTTACAATAACTTAGTGAATAAGCCTGGGAATATGCCAATAAATATACTTAACAAAATACATACTATAATAACTAATTGGTAGGAGAAAGTAGGTTTTACCTCAAACTCATTAGCTGGTTTGCTATACATGGCTACAATAACTTTCATGTAGTAAAATACTCCAATAATAGAGCTAATAATGGCCAAGAAAACTAAGTTTTGATAACCGTTTCTCATGGCTTCGCTAAAAATAAAGTATTTACCAAAGAAACCTGCAAAAGGAGGAATGCCCGCTAAACTCAACATGGCCATGGATAATCCTGCTGCTAACATTGGATTCTTTTTCCCTAATCCGTTAAATCCGCTAATGCTTTCGGTTCCCGTAGCTTTAAAAACAGTAATGGCTATAGCAAATGCAGCTAAACTAGCTACTGCATAACCGGCAGAATATAAAAACAAAGCACTGTCGGTACTTCCTTGTAAACTAATAATAGCTAACAGCATGTAACCAGCATGGCTAATTCCAGAGTATGCCAATAGACGTTTGAAATTATCTTGGGTAAGTGCTACTAAATTTCCTATGAGTAAAGTGGCAGCACATGAAACTGTTAAAATAATTTCTGCTTTGCCCAGGGCAAAAACAAAACAAACTGAAAGTAATTTATAAAATGCAGCAAATGCAGCAATTTTTACCAAAGTACTCATTAATGCAGTAATTAAACTTGGCGCGCCTTCATACACATCTGGTGCCCAAAAATGGAAAGGAGCAGCCGATACTTTAAACAACATGGCAAATATCATCAGCAACATGCCAACTATAAATAAAGGATCTAATTGGTCGGCATGAGCACGCATATAAACACCAATACCGTCAATACTAAAAGTGCCTGTTACACCAAAAATTAATGCAATACCAAATAATAAAAAGGCACTTGCAAATGAACCCATCAAGAAATATTTGAAACCAGCTTCGTTCGATTTTACTTCAAACCTGCGACTGCCTGCCATTACATATAATGATATGGATAAAGTTTCAATTCCTAAAAACAACATGGCCATGTTTGCATAACTAAACATCATTAATGCACCACAAAGTGTAAATACCAATATGGCCATGTAATCGCTGATATGTTTTTCATCATCAGAACTGGTGTAAAAATCGCCAGCAAGAATGAGAATAATTAGCATGATAAAAATGGCTAAGCCACTAAAAGCAGTGGAGAAATTGCTATCGGTAAGCATTCCGTTAAAGTGTGTTTCCGGATGATTCCATGTTTGTAAGTTTAAGCTAAAAATAACAGCCAAACCCAATACCATGATTGGAATTAAATATTTACGTAGGTTAAATATTTCGGCTAGCAAGCCAAACAATCCTAAACATGCTGTATATATTAAAGTATTCATTTATAATTGGATAAATATGAATTTATTTTACAAAACTAATTTTAAATATTTCGGTAGCTATTGGTTCTACAAGCTCTAATATAGGTTTTGGGAATATTCCAAAAACAAATATCAAAACTGCAATGGTTGCTAAAACCAATTCTTCGTTCCATTTTAAATCTTCAAACACGGTTACGTTTTCGTTTAAATCGCCAAGCATTACTTTTTGATACATGCGTAACATATAAACTGCGCCAAGAATAACTGTTAGTCCGGCCAAAATTGCTGCCCAACTATTGTATTCAAAAATTCCAAATAACAACATAAACTCACCAATAAAACTATTGGTTAACGGCAATGCTATCGAACCCAAAACGATGATGATAAAGTACGTAGCAAAACGAGGAGCTAGTAACCTAATTCCACCTAATGAATTGATGTTTGAATTACCTGTTCTATTAATAATAATATCGGCACAATAAAACACACCTACTACATTGATTCCATGCGCTAACATTTGCACCATTCCACCTTGAATTCCTTGCATGTTTAATGCAAAAATACCTCCGGCAATTAATCCAACGTGAGCAATAGAAGAATAAGCAAAAAGCTTTTTCAAATCGGTTTGCATAATGGCAATAACTGAGGCATAAACAACTCCAATAACACACAATGCAATGGCAATTGGTGTATATTCAGCTACACCATTTGGAATAATTGGTAATAACCAACGTAACAAACTGTATAATCCCATTTTAAGCATAATACCTGATAGTAACATGGTTCCTTGAGTAGGAGCGGTGCTATAGGTATCGGGCTGCCAAGTATGGAAAGGTATTAAAGGAATTTTGATTGCATAAGCAATAAAAAACATCCAAAATATAAAACCTTGTTTACACGAACAAATATGGTTTACTGTTAAATCGAACCAACTTAATGAATGCAAATTGGTGTTCCAGTAAAGAAATAAGAAGCCAAATAACATCAACAAACTTCCTGCTAAGGTATAAATGAAGAATTTTAAAGTGACTGTAATTCTATTTACACCGCCCCAATTTAACGATATAAAATAGATAGGAATTAATGCTAATTCCCAAAATATATAATATAAAAATCCATCGAACGATACAAACACGCCAATCAATGCAAAGTGCATTAATAGTACTAATGAATAAAAAATGTGGCTACGTTCTTGTGTGCGGTTAAAACCTGCTAACACAATTAATGGCATCAATAAATTACTTAAGAAAACCATTAGCAAACTCATTCCATCTAGGGCAATATTGAAGTTTATTTTAGGAGAACTAATCCATTCAATATTGATAGCTAATAGACTTTTGGCAGCTTCTTTATTTTGAAAAACTGAATACACATAAAATGTAAAAAGTAGTTGAACAATGGTAGCAAAAAAGCTAAACCATTTTACCGATTCACCTTTTAAAAATAGAACAAGAATACTTGCTATTAAAGGTATGAGTAATAATATAAGTGTTAACATTAAGTTTGAGTATATAATTTAAATGACAACAAAAATTTGAACTGCTAATAAAATAATCATGCTAATAACCATAGCAAACATATAAAAACCAACATGTCCGGTTTGTAATAAGCGCAACGCCCTTCCAATTTGATTGGTAATAAATGCAATGGCATGAACCAATAAATCAATGATTAATTTATCGACCACTACTAAAAATAAATCACTTAATAACATGATTGGTTTAACAAAAACGGTATTGTAAATTTCATCTACATAAAACTTGTTTGCCACCACTTTGCTTAATCCTTTCAAATCTTGATCGGCAGCAGGAACATGTTTTTGCATTACATATTTTTGGTAAGCAAAAGCAATACTTACTAATGCTAAGGTAACGGCAGTTCCCACCAGTATCCATTCCATTGAATGACTCATTTCATGACCAGCAGGCAAAATTAGTTTTGATTGAGCAAACACACTTGACAAATAATTTTTGAATAAATGTGTGTGACTTAATATGGTTGGCAAGCCAATAAATCCTGCAATAATTGAGCATGCTGCTAATATAATTAATGGCAATGTCATGGTAGCAGGACTTTCATGAATGTGGTGTTTTACTTCATCGGTTCCTCTAAATGAAGAAGAGAAAGTTAAGTAAACCAATCTGAACATATAAAAAGCAGTTAACATTGAACTGAATGAAAGTAAGCCCCAAATAACTTTGTTATGTTCAAAGGCAGTTGCTAATATTTCGTCTTTACTAAAGAAACCTGCAAAAGGAGGAATTCCAGAAATGGCAACGGTTCCAATTAAGAATGTAGCAAAAGTAATTTTTATGAATTTACCCAAACCACCCATGTTACGCATGTCTTGTTCGCCACCCATGGCGTGAATTACAGAACCTGCACCTAAGAATAACAATGCTTTAAAAAATGCGTGAGTAACTACATGGAACATGCCACTTTCATAAGCGCCCATTCCTAATGCAGCAAACATTAATCCTAATTGTGAAACTGTAGAATAGGCCAATACTTTTTTGATATCGTTTTGTTTTAAACCAATAATAGCGGCAAATAACGAAGTAGCAGTTCCTACTATTAATATTACATCTAAAGTGTGTGGTGCTAGTGAAAACAATACGTTAGAACGAGCAATCATATAAATTCCTGCTGTTACCATAGTAGCAGCGTGAATCAATGCAGACACTGGAGTTGGACCAGCCATGGCATCTGGAAGCCAAGTATATAAAGGTAACTGAGCCGATTTTCCCATGGCTCCTATAAACAAAAATAGTGTAATATAAACAATGGTCATGTTACCTATTCCTAATTTTAGCGCGCCAATTGTTACCACATCAAAATTCAGTGAATTGAAATAGAACAACATCATGAACATACCGATGATAAAACCTAAATCGCCAATGCGGTTCATAATAAATGCTTTTTTAGCAGCATCGTTAAAAGCTTGGTTTTTAAACCAAAATCCTATTAATAAATAACTGCAAAGACCAACGCCTTCCCAACCAATAAACATAATGAGGTAATTGTTACCCATTACTAACAAAAGCATGAAGAAAATGAAAAGATTTAGGTAAGAAAAGAACCTAGAAAATCCTTCATCGTGGTGCATGTAGCCAATAGAATATAAATGTATTAAACTTCCAATTCCTGTTACTACCAATAACATGGTGATAGATAAAGGATCGATAAGGAAAGCAAAAGGAATAAATATTTTTTTAAAGTAAAACCAATTACTGATAGTAATGGTTTCAGAACCACCAGCCGGAAGGTTTAAAAACAAAAATAGGGAACAAGCAAACGCTCCAAATAAAACTGCAGTAGCAATCCAACCTGAAGTATGTCCTAATTTTTTACCAAATAAAGCATTTATAAAAAATCCTAATAATGGCAACAATGGTATTAACAAAGTTGGCAAGTATAGATTTGATGTTTGTATAATTGTTTGTGTCATCTTTTTTCTTAAGCTTCTTGCCACTGGCTGCTAGCTTCTGGCATTTTTATTAAATATTTAATATTAATTCAAAATTTCGGCTACCATTTCATTTTACTGAGTATATCTATATCGGTAGAAGCAACATTTCGGTAAATACTTACCAGTAAAGCCAAGCCAACAGCTACTTCAGCGGCTGCAACCACCATAATAAAAAACACAAATACTTGACCTTCGGCATTGCCTGCATAACTACTAAAACTTACCAAAAGTAAATTCACCGCATTTAGCATTAGTTCAATACACATCAAGATAATAATTGCATTTCTGCGCAATAAAACTCCCATTACACCTATGCAAAACATAAATGTACTTAATAATAAATACCAGTTTTGAGGAACTGCTTGCATTGTATTTTCCATATAATTTACGAACGTTCTTTTTTAGCTAAAACTACTGAACCAATCATGGCCGATAAAAATAAGATAGACGCTACTTCAAAAGGCAAAGTATAATCTTTATAAAGTTTCATTCCAATGTTTTTCACATACCCAACTTCCGACATTTGCGGAGCAACATAAGGAGCAGGCATTCCACTGCGCATGGCAGCTATTACTATTAAAAATAAAGCACCACCAGCTATTACAGCTCCAAATTTTAATAATGTTGGTTTATGTGGTTCTGTTTCTTTGTTTAAATTTAAAAGCATTACAGTAAATAAGAATAAAACCATAATAGCTCCCGAATAAACTATAATATGTACAACCGCTAAAAACTGAGCGTTTAGCATTACAAAATGCCCAGCTATAGTAAAGAAACATACTATCAACCAAAGTACGCTATAAATTGGATTTTTACTGAAAACTACAAATAATGAACTTAGCAGTGTAAATGCAGCTAGTGTATAAAATATAAATTGACTAATCACCATATTGTTTATTAAGACCGCACAATGATAATGTAATCCTATTAAATTTTCAAAACACTTTACTCAACGTTTATGGTATGTGGAAAGATTTTTTGTTGATATTGTTGCATCTACGAAAAATTCATGCTAAAAATTATATTGTAACATGCATAATATTTCCTATTTCTTATAAAAAAAATTTAAATGTAATAGTTAAATCAAAAATAAGTGATTACTTGTAAAAATTAAAATGAGCGATAAAGTAAAAAAATTAGAACATAAAATTCTTATACAAGTTACGTTGTATATTTCAATCATTTTAATGGCTGCAACTTTAGCCAATCTTACTTTGGGGATGTATAAAACAGCAATTTTAACTATTTTAGGGTCCATTTGTTATTTTATATTTTACCGGATTTTAAAGTCGCCAAAAGCACATTTTTTAAAAAATGGTTATATTGTTATTTCATTCTATATTTTCAACACTTTATTATGGTTTTTTAATGACGGTTCTTATGGAAGTACAAAAATAGTATTTATTTTAGCACTTACAATTTCATTATTTATCATTGAAATTAATAAACAGTTATACCTAACTATAGGTATTATTTTATTGGTTTTGATATTGATTTTAATTGAATCCTACTACCCTGATTCTGTATTGCATACTTATAATTCTAAAACAGATAGATACATAGATATTGCCTTTACAATAATTTTGGTTTTTATATTGCTTAAGCAATTAATTGGAATTATAAAAACTAGTTACAATAATGAACGAAAGCTAGTAGAATTAAAAAATAGAGAGCTTATTAATAGCAAAAAGGAACTTCAAGTTTTAGCTGATATAACCGAAAATCAGAACAAGCGATTACTGAATTTTACTTACATAGTTTCCCATAATATACGTTCACATTCTACCAATTTAACAGGAATAGTTAATTTAATAGAAGCTGCTGATGATGAAGAGGAAAAGAATAATTTGTTTAAAATGCTTAAAACAAGTACTGAAAAGTTAGAGGAAACCATTCAGAATTTAAATGAGATAATTGCAGTTCAAAACAATATAAATAGCCCTAAAACTATTTTGAATTTAAAAAACGAATTAGAGCGCACTTTTTTAGTAGTTCATGAATCTATTTTAGAATTAAATGTGACAATAAATAATACCGTAAATGAAAACATTGAATTGGAAGTAATGTCGGCCTATTTAGACAGTATTTTGCTTAATTTAATTACCAATGCCATCAAATACAAATCGCCAGAAAGAGCGCTTGTAATTAATATTTCGGCTAAATTAGATGGTAACTATTTAGTGCTTTCTGTACAAGATAATGGTTTAGGATTAGACTTAGTGAAAAACAAAGATAAGCTATTTGGCATGTATAAAACATTTCATAATAATGCTAATTCACGTGGAATGGGATTGTTTATTACCAAAAATCAAATTGAAGCCATGGGCGGTAAAATTGATTTAGAAAGCGAAGTGAATGTAGGTAGTACTTTTAAAATTTATTTTAAAATTTAAAAATATAAAACTGACAATATTTGTCTATTTCAGTTTCAAAACTATTTTTGCTGCAATATGACAACTCAAAATATGAATTTTTTTGAAAAACATCAAGTAGCATTAAACAGTGCAATTACTGCTTTAAGCGCACGTACTTATTTTACTCCTTATCCTGAAAATCCTAGAGCTTATGCCGAAGATGCTGACGCAAAAGCTAAAGCTTGGATGAGTGCAGCCATGAACAACGATTTTACTGGTTTACATCAAACTGGCGAAATAGCTTGGAGTGGGGAAGAGGTTTCTCCTTTTTTACAAGTTGGTATTGGTGTAAAATATCCATTGTTTTCTGTTGAATCATTGATAAATAATGCTAACAATGCTCAAAAAAGCTGGAGTAAAACAGATGTAAATACCAGAGCTGGAATATTAATTGAAACATTAGAAAGAATAGCTACTCGCTTTTTCGATATAGCTTACGCCACCATGCATACTACCGGACAAGCATATATGATGAGTTTTCAAGCTAGCGGTCCGCATGCCAACGATAGAGCTTTAGAAGCAATTGCCATGGGTTATCAAGAGCAAACTCGTTTTCCTGAACAAGTAGAATGGGTGAAGAATTTTGGTAAATTTGATTTGAAAATAAAAAAAGATTTTAAACCAGTAGCCAAAGGTGTTGGCTTAGTAATTGGTTGTTCTACTTTTCCAATTTGGAATACCGTTCCGGGATTATATGCAACATTAATCACAGGAAATGCTTGTATTGTAAAACCACATCCAAAAGCTATTTTTCCAATTGCAATTGTAATTGAAGAAATTCAAAAAGTATTGGCCGAAAATGGCATTGATACCAATATAGTTCAATTAGCAGCCGACTCATCAAGTAATCCTATTACGAAACAATTAGCAGAAAATGCTGCTGTAAAAATGGTAGATTTTACTGGAAGTTCTGAGTTTGGAAATTACGTGGAATCATTACCTAAACTTACCTTTACCGAAAAAGCGGGTGTAAATAGCATGATCCTTGATTCTGTAAATGAATTACAACCTGTATTAGCAAATATTGCCTTTTCGGCAAGCTTGTATAGCGGTCAAATGTGTACTGCTCCGCAAAATATTTTTGTAAGTAAAAATGGTGTACAAACTGCAAATGGAATAATAAGTTATGATGAAGTAGTAAAAGGTATTGCTGCAGCAATTACTGGTTTAGTCGACAATCCAAAGGCAGGTCCAGGAACATTGGGAGCTATTCAAACCGAGGCTACTTTTAAAAGAACAAATGAAGCTAAAAACTTAGGTGGAAATTTAATTTTAGATACTAAGTCAATCAATAATGAAGAGTTTGTAGATGCGCGCATTGCAACTCCTGTAGTTATTGAAGTGGATAAATCACAAAAAGACATTTATAACCGAGAGTGTTTTGGTCCAATTTTATTTATAGTGAAAACTGATTCAGTAGAAGATTCATTAGCACTTTGCAAAGAGTTAGTTTTAGAAAAAGGAGCTTTAACATGTGGTGCTTATACCACCAATGAAGCTACAAAAGAAACAATTGCCAATGAAATGAATGAAGCATTTGTTCCTGTATCATTTAACTTTACAGGAGCAGGTTTTATAAACTCTCATGCAGCCTTTAGCGATTTTCATTTAACAGGAGGAAATCCAGCAGGGAATGCTAGTTTTACCAATTCAGAATTTGTTACCAAGCGTTTTGTTTGGGTAGGAAATAGGTATATGTAGTTGATAGTTGTCAGTTGTCAGTTGTTCAGTTGATAGTTGATTTATTTTTCGCTAAGCGTTAATAATTATAGTTTAGAATAGAAAGGTTGCCCCAAATGGCAGCCTTTTTTTTTGAACAAAAAGGAAGTTAGCATTAGGTTGGTATTTTCACCAAGCTTTAAAAAAATATCCCGCAGATGGCGCAGAAAATCTCAGAATAAACTTGCTACAAAGCCTCTTAGAGGCGAAACTATTGTAACCCTAAAAAACAAAAAGCCATCAAAGCCTCATAGAGGCGACACAACATTAGCAAAAAGCCATCCTTTTTGTCCTCGGTTGTTGTACTCATCAATGTTTAAAAAAATATCCAGCAGATGGCGCAGAAAATCGCAGAATAAACTTGCTACAAAGCCTCTTAGAGGCGAAACTATTGTAACCCTAAAAAACAAAAAGCCATCAAAGCCTCATAGAGGCGACACATCATTAGCAAAAAGTCATCATTTTTGTCC
>CAIUQQ010000068.1 GCA_903901345.1 uncultured Bacteroidota bacterium
GGTTTAGTATGGGTGTAATTAAGTTCTATCAACCTGAAATTACTTGGACATCATTTGCATTTTTTGATACTTTTTTTCAAGCACAACCTATGCCCACACCACTTGCAAAGGTTTTTCATTTTGTACCCTATTTATTTAAAGTATTTGCTACTATTTTACTTTTTATTGGTGAAATAATTATTCCTTTTTTTGTGTTTGGGAGCAAATTATTCAGATGGATAAGTGTTATAACATTTATTTTTATTTCATTACTTATTCAAGTAAATGGGAATTACGGATACTTCAATATATTAAGTATTATTGTTGCTATTACAATATTAAAAAATTCGGATTTTGGTTATTCATACTCTCCCCAAAATGTTACTGCCAATATTTTTGCATTAAAATTTTTACTTATACCCCAAGTTATTTTGCAAATAGCATATTGTATTTTATTATTTCATCCAAAACCTTATTCATATCAAAACCATTTCAACTTTTTTCATACTTATTTTAAATCAAATTCCATTGTTTTATATCCATTTAAACTAATATCTTATTGGCGTATTTGTAATCCTTATGGCGTATTTAAAAGTATTCCTAATTATCATAGTGAAATAAGATTAAGTGGTAGTTATAACGGTACTGAATGGAAAGTATATGAATTTAAATATCTTCCATCTATCAAAACCGATTATTTAGGATTTTATTCACCTTATTATCCAAGATTGGATCATTTAATGTTTTATGAAACTTTAAGTGAGCGCAATGCAAAGTATAATACCCTTAATCCTTATTATAAAAGTGAGGTTCCATGGAGCTGCACATTTATAAAACAACTCATTAACAATCATTCAAAAAGTTCTTCGTTATTAAAATTGAATCCTTTTAGCCAAAGACTATCGCCAATATTCATAAAAATAGAACTTTTTAGACTTAAATTTAGTAATAAAAAAGGTGAAAATTGGGAAGGTGAAAAGTTACCGTTTGAAAAAATTTATACTAAAGATAGTATTTTAAATGATGTTATAGTACCATACAATATAGCTATGCAAGCAGTAATTAATTAGTCATAAGTTTTTTAATTTCACGCCCATCATACGTTGAAAACAATTTAACTCCACCAAACTTTTTATCGAGACTACCCGCAACCATAAATGAATCTGAAGGATGATAATGAATAGTGTTAATACAGCCATCAAAAGCCTTTATTTGATTCTTTAAATTTTTTAACTCAGTATCAAAAAAATAGATACTTCCATTTGAAGTAGATGCGGCAATAGTGTTGTTGTGGTAATTATAACAGGCAACAAAAACCGCCCCATCAAGTTTTTTTGATTTATAGATCAATTTTTGAGTTGCTCTACTATAGACACGTACAAAGCTATCAGAACAAGCTGTTACTACTGTTGTATTTGATTGATTAGGCATTATACAGTAAAATTTTCCATTATTCCCGATATATTTTCGGGTAATTTTTCTTTTTTGAATATCTATTTCATAACCATAATTTCCTGATGATACCAAAATACTAGTGTCGGGAATATTGTAAAATACGTGAAACGCAGTTGCCCCTAAAAATATGGTAGCTGTATCATTATTAATGGCATTGTAAATAACTACTTTTCCGAATTCACCACATCCTACCATAGTATGAAAGCCCAAAACAGAGGTATGAGAGTTAATTTTAAATGGATATGTTTTAACATATTCTAAATTGCTTGCTTTCCACGTATTTATCTTTTTATCATTTCCTCCAGTTATTATTAACGAATCATTTAGTGAAAAAAATGAAGAGTTAGCCACCTTTTCATGGGCTTGAATATAATTTATTATGTTCAAATTGGAGTCACATAACAATAGTCTTCCACTTGTAGTCGCCATTGCAATTTTAGATCCGTTGCTATTGTAAAATGCTGCATGAATTCCTTCTTCTTTTAATAAAGTTTCAAATAAACTATCTTTGTTCTCAATGCTGCAAGCTGACACCAAAATACAAATTATAATCATTTTGCTAATTAACTTATTGATTTGCATTGGTTGTATAAATAGTAATTGTAGTTTTCAAATATATGAAAATTGTAATGCAATTGATACCGTTATTGAAAATGTAATTTTAGTTAAAGTTAATCCTGGTATTTATAAAAGTGGTTTAAATTGCGATCAAAAAACAATTGATTACACCTATTTTATAGGAAAATATGAGATTACAAATAAGCAGTTTTTTGATTTTTTGAATAAGGCAATAAAACAAAAAAAAGTTGTGATAAAACAACGCCAAATTTTATGTTATTTTCCTGGTAATAAAAGTGTTAAATCTGATACTTTTATTGTTAAATACCTTGATAATGCTATATTTTTAAACAATGATAACAAATTAGCATTAAATATAAAGTATGCTAATCATCCTGTCATTAGTGTTTCATGGTTTGGAGCAACGGCATTTTGTCTTTTCTATAATTTCGAGTTGCCTACTGCAAAAGAATGGGAAAAAGCAGCCAGAGGTAATAACTGTTTTCGTTTCCCTTGGGGCAATGAAATTGATAGTACATATGCTAACTTTTTTAACAGTAATGATCCCTATGAACCTGGCACAACTCCTGTTGGATTTTATAATGGGCTTACTGTAAATAATTTTAAAACTAAAAATGCTATAAGTGCATATGGTTGTTATGATATGGCTGGTAATGCATGGGAATGGACAAACGATAAGTTTGACCAAAACTCAAGTTATTATTATGGAAAGGGAGGAGGTTTTAATTTACATAAACAAGCACAAATGCAAGTTTATTATATTAGTTCGTTTAGGGTCAAAGAAAATCGTCCACCACTTGATCGCACGCATTTATCAGATGGCTTTAGAGTTGTTAAACATATTAAATAATAAATATGAAGTATTTTTGCTTGATAGTAGTCATAGTAGTTATAACTTGTTGCTCTAATAGAAAACATTTAAAAGTTGGTGATCATGTTTTGATTAAAATAAAAATTGTAAATAAACTAAATAAAATTATAGATGAATCTGGATATTCTAATGTTAAAATGCCTTTATTAATCAAAGTTGGTAATAACGAAGTATTTGATTTAATTGACAATTCTTTGGTTGGAATGGAGCTTTTTGAAGAAAAAAAAATAATTTTACCTCCAAATAATGCATTTGGAAATGATGGTGTATATTATTTAGAAAAGTTTGATAAAAAAGCATATGTTGTTGAACCAATTGATACATTATTTGCAACATTTAAAGTAATAAAAATTTATTGAAAACTTTTTAAAGTTGCAAGGCTAAAGAAAGTTTCTACAATAAATTAATTTAAAAAATATTGTTTAATTATCAATTTTTTTAATGTAAAAAACATTAGAATGATTTTAAGTTTTTATTTTTACTTAGAAAAATAATTAACCTTCATAAGAATGTTAATTTTAAAAAATATTACTTTGGAATAGACTGTAAATAAATGTGTGGAATATTAGGACAAATAAATAAAACGGATTATGTAAATGCTGACATATTTAGTCAAATGTTACATACCATTCACCACAGGGGGCCTGATGGTAATGGGGTATATTTTGATGAAAATAATTGTTTGGCATTTGGACATACTCGCCTAGCTTTTTTAGATTTATCTGAAGCGGGAAAGCAACCATTTGTGAGCAATAATGAACAGATTATTGTAACATTTAATGGTGAAATTTACAATTTTTTAGAGTTAAAAAAGGAGCTTTTAAATTTCTATAACTTTATTACAAATACTGATACAGAAGTAATCATTGCTGCATACCAAGTTTGGGGGTTGGATTTTGTTAATAAACTAAAAGGCATGTTTGCCATTGCCATTTATGACAAAAAAATAAACAAAATATTTTTAGTTAGGGATCGTTTTGGTATCAAGCCTTTGTATTATTTTTATAATGATAATAACTTAATTTTTGCTTCTGAGTTAAAGGCCATTTTGGCCTCGGGTTTGGTTAAGAAAGAAATTGATTTCAGCTCTTTTTCAGATTATTTTGTTTACCGCTACATTCCATCACCTAAAACTATTTGGAAAAATATTTATAAAATTCCACCTGCAAATTATTTGAGTTTTGATCTAGATACTTTTTCCTTTTCATTAATTGAATATTGGGAATTAAAAAGCAGTAACGAACAGGAAAACAAGGATTTTTTGATAGATGAAATCAATGAAATTTTACAATTATCAGTTTCGGAACATGTGAGAGCTGATGTGCCAATTGGATCTTTTTTAAGTGGTGGCTATGATAGCAGTGCCATGGTTCATTTCATGAAAAAATTAGGACTTAATCCTGAAACTTTTTCAATTGGATTTAAAAATTGGGAAAAAAGTGAACATCAGTTTGCTCAAATAGTTGCAGCACATTTAAATGTTCCAAATAAGTATGTGATTGCGGACGAAAACAGCCTTGACTTAGTAAATATTATGCCTATGGTTTACGATGAACCCATTGCAGATATTTCAATTGTTCCAACATACATGGTTAGTAATCTCGCCAAGCAAAACGTAAAGGCTGTTTTAAGTGGAGAAGGAGCTGATGAAATATTTGGCGGTTACACTTGGCAGCATCAGTTTTATGAAGAAATTTACAATAAAAAGTGGTGGCAAAAAATAAAGTCAATTTTCAGAAAACAAGATACTGTTAATTATTATGCCAATGCAATGGCAATGGGTTGGTTTGATAAAGAGGAGCTTGAGCAAATGCTTGCGCCTTCATTACATCAGTTTATTCCTACTGATGTACATTGGTTTTACAGAAAGAATTTTAAAAGCAATCTGACGCCTTTAAAATCGATTCAGTACTTAGACATGAAATGTTTCATGGGTGAATTGGTTCTAACTAAAATTGATAGAGCGAGCATGGCAAATTCATTGGAAGTTCGGGTGCCTTTTTTAGATCATTCATTGTTTGAAAAAGTATTTTCATTGAAAGAAAATCAATATTTTAAAAAGAGCCAAACTAAATATTTATTGTTTGAAAACATAAAAAAGTATTTGCCCAACAGTATTTTGAATAGAAAAAAACAAGGTTTTGTAGGGCCCGACAGTTACTATATGGATATTGAATATTATCAAAAAGAATTAGCTCATAGTAATTTAGTAAAGCATCATATTATCAATCAATCCTATTTGGATAATTTACTCAAGCAAGAATACAACTGGAAGTTGTGGAAGATTTTGATTATGGAAAAATGGTTCAGTCATTGGGTTGATTAATTCATTTAACTCAATTACATTGCGCTAATTAAAAATATGTCGTTAATATTCATTACAGGTGGAGCGGGTTTTATTGGTTTTCAGTTGCAAAAGCAATTGGAAGGGGATTTTGATGTGAATGGCATTGACTTATTATCTCCCAATAATAAAGCAGCCATTTTTCGAAGCAAAAACTTAAAAAACCTAAAACAAGCTGATATTTCAAGTAATTTTTTGGACAACTTAAATGCTCAACCAGATGTTTTAATTCATTTGGCTGCTGAAACGGGCATTGCTGGCTCGTTAATTAATCCTGACAAATACTTTGAAACTAATTTGCATGGTACTTTTAATGTATTGGAACAATGCAGAAAAAATGGAGTGAAGCATATTATTTATGCAAGTAGTTCTTCTGTTTATAGTCCAAATCAGCAATTAATGAGCGAAGACAGTGATACTCAATCACAGCTTTCATTTTATGGTACTTCCAAAAAAATGAGTGAAATAATGATTGAAAATTATTGCGCCCAGTTTGGGCTAACAGCTATTGGTTTAAGGTTTTTTACTGTTTATGGTTCTTGGACAAGGCCCGATATGGCTGCATATAAATTCATGAATAATATTGAAAAGGGATTACCCATCAATATATATAATCATGGGAATGTTTTTAGAGATTTTACCCATGTAAGTGACATTGTAAAATCGATTGAATTATTGATAAAAAAAATTCAATTTGAACCAATTGGCACCCATAAAATATTTAATATTGGTTTAGGTTCACCCATTTCAGTTTTAAAATATGCAAACCTAATTGCTGAGGCAATAGGGAAGGAGCCAATCATAAATTTTACTAATTTGCCCAACAATGAATTAATAGCAACATTCAGTAACACTCATAAGCTTGAACAATATATTCAGTTTAAACCCTTATGTAAAATAGAAGATGGAATCAATGAAATGGTAGCATGGTTTAAAAATAATAAATATGAGTAAAAATATTTTTGTTTTTGTAGTTTGTGGAGCTGCTGAACATATTGATACCTTGCATTTTTCTTTAAAATATTTGCAGCAATTTTCCAAAAATGAAATCATTGTAGTTACTGATTCTTCCAGAAATGAAATTGCTATAAACCATGATCATGTTATTGATGTAAAAGTTAATGAAAAATACAATCACCATCAAGCAAGTATATTTTTAAAAACAGGCTTAAACAAATTTTTACCCAAAGGTAATAATTATTGTTATTTAGATACCGATGTGATAGCCGTTTCGGAAGATTGTGATCATATTTTTAACGAATATACCGCCCCAATCACATTTGCTCCAGACCATTGTAAAGTAAGAAAATTTAGTGCTTATGCAGTTAATTGCAACTGTTCTGATAAATGGAAAAAAAACAGAAAAGTTTATTATGATTATATGGAAAGCCTGGATCAAAAAACTATAAAAGATCCATATTTAATTAAAAAAGCAGTTGAATTACAGTTTTTATTTGATAATTTAAATAAAACGAGTTTTAAAAAAATTGTAACGGCAGTTAAATTTGTAATAAGCTATCCAATATTTAATTTGAACAAAGAATTTTACTTCAACAGAAAAACAAGAACTTGGCATCTAAATACAGGTGATATTGTTATGTATGAAGTGAATTTTAAAAATAGTCAAGAAAAGCCAAGTGGGATTGTTTATAATAAATGGAATCAAAAATGGTATGATATAGAGGGGAATGATATTTGGTATGACGAGTGTGATCATTTGTTATTGCAAATAGCTGAGACTTTTGAAATAAAAATAAAAGATAAAAATTGGCAACATTGGAATGGAGGTGTATTTTTATTTAATCATGAAAGTGATACGTTTTTAAATGCTTGGCATCAAAAAACCATGCATATTTTTACTTTACCCAATTGGAAAACCCGTGACCAAGGAACGTTAATTGCAACGGCTTGGGAGTTTGGTTTAAATAACCATGTTACTCTGTCTAAAAAGTGGAATTTTATAGCCGATTATTTTAATAATGGATTGATGTTAAATAGCCATGAAGGTTTGATAACAGCCGATGGTTTTGAAACTAGTTATAAGCCTGCATTTATGCATGTTTATCATCATTGGGGTAAGCAAGATTGGGATATTTGGCAATGGATAGAAAAAAAATTAGATGAAAAAAATTATAGTTAAATCTTCTACATTTATCATAGCACTCATTTATTTAATTGGAGTTTTGATTTTTGGGGAAGCACATCCTTTTTCTAAATTTCCAATGTATAGTTCCTTCGTAAATTGGTCCTATGTTTTTTACATAACAGATGCCAATGACATGTTAATTCCTTGTAAAGTATTAAATACTTCAGGAGAAAATTTAGGGCATAATTTTTATTCAATTTGTCAAGAAAAAAAAGTTGCATATGGTGATGGTATGGAAAGTAATTCTGATTTGAAAAAGGTTGGATTTGAAATTATGCAAATGGTATTAAAAAAGCCAGAAAACAGTAAAAGATTAAAAGAAAAAATAAAACTTTGGAGAACTTATTATTTCTTTAAAAATGATTCCATAATACATATAAACCAAATGATTTATGAAAGCAATATGGAATAACATTTATACTCCTTTAGAATGGAAATTTATAAAAATTACACTAGTAATATTTTGGCTAAAAGCAATTTGTTTAATATTAATAGAAAATAATTCAATTCCGATACCTACTGGCATTTTAGGCTTTTTACCAACTAACACGAACATAAGTTTTTCCTTTAAATTAATTTGTATAATCGCCATTATATTTAGTTTATATTTTTATGTATTAGAAAAAAAAATGGTTTGGGCCACACTATTTTTATTTATTATAAGTGTTTTGGTTTTTACCATAGAGGAATCAAATGGAATATTCCATAGAAATGGTTTATTTAGTTTTGTTTTTTTTGCTCAATTTTGGGCATATATTTATAAAAATAAAAAAATTGATTCTAATATTGAAAAAAACAGGGTACAATTTTCAGTTCAAGTCATTGCAGTTGGTTATACTTTGTCTGCAATTTCTAAACTAAATGTTTCTGGCATCAACTGGATTTTAGATTCAAGGAAAATGCCTTTACAAATCATGAAGTCTTTCTATTATTCATATGTTGATCATGGGAATTACTATTTTATTGAAAAAGCTAACGAAGTTATAAATAGCTTTAATAATAATATTCATTTTATATATTTATTGTTAGCTTTTTCGCTATTTTTAGAACTATTTGCCTTGATATCTATTATCAGTAAAAAACATGCTTTAGTATATGGTGTGTTAATGTTATTGATGCATATTGGAATTTATACATACATGAATATTAAAATTGTAGGAATCATTTTCCCTATGATGGTATTTATGCTAAACCCTTTGTATATATGTTGGGTTTTAATTATTTCTTTAATTAGTAAAATAAAATCATCAATAAAAATAATACATAAAAAAATATTTTTTTCGATTTTAATTTTTTACTCCATTCTTGAAATTTCTTTAAGAATATCAGGTAAATTTACCACCTCAAATGAGAAAAGTATAGGCTTTTATCATTGTCAATACAGACAAAAAAATTCTAGTTGGTATTATTATTATAAACGTAATTGGACTCACTATTACAAACAAGTAGAGTTTGAATATACCAATGTTTATAATGAACTTGGGAGTAGAGAAAAACCTTTTATATCATTTTTAAATGATACCATTTCAAATAAAATTGTTTGTTTGGGTGATTCATTTACTCATGGTGATGGAACGTGTTATGACAGTTCTTGGGTTAGGCAGTTTGAAAGAAAAATAAATAAAAAATCAACTACCAAAACTAGATTATACAATGCGGGAACCTGTGGCAGCGATGTATTTTTTAATAATAAATTATTAGTTAATGACCTCATAAAAATGAAGCCTAAATTAGTGATTGAATGTGTCAATACCAGTGATATTTTAGATATCATTAAAAGAGGAGGAAATGAACGTTTTAATGATGACCGAACTACTTCAGGAAAGGTGGGTCCTAGATGGGAAATTATTTATCAATATTCATTTGTTTTCAGAGGAATTATTCATGTTTGTTTTGATTACAATGATGTACTCATAAAAAAATCTGATTATGCAAATCAAGAGTCAAAGGCCATTCAAATGATAAAACAAAAAACAATAGAAACAGCATTATTCTGTAAAAAAAATGGAATTCCTTATGTTTTGTTTATTCAGCCAATTCCGGCAGATTTAAAGATTAATCAGGCCCAACCATTAAATTTTATTAATCAACTTGCTGAGTTACCTTATTCGCTAAACTTGTTTGAACCTATGCATAATTATTACAATATAAATCCTTTAGAAAAAGACAGTTGGGTTTTAAATGGTCATTTTAATTCCAATGGATATTTGGTTTTAGGTAATTTTGTTTTTGAGGAATTAAACAAAAATAAAGAATTACAAACCATCTTTAATTAGAACGGTTTGGTGAAATCTAAATGCTGATGATTAGTTTCCCAATTGGATGTTTTTATTGCATTTTTTTTCTTCATAAAAAACCTAATGATTAGCGCAAATGGCGTAAGCAGTAAAAAGAAAAATAAGCCTAAAATTATTTTGCTATTGATATAGCCCAATATTTTTCCTATATAAAGCCAAAATTGTGCAATTTTATTAGCTCCAAAAGCACTAAAAACTGAAATAATAAGCACACTAATAGCAATGTAATAAAACCACAAAAAATTAAATAAATATCCAATAATGATAAACCCCAAAATAATTGCATTAATGGTTTCATAAACCTTTTCTTTTTTCATATTATTAAAATATGGGATATATAAAGGTAGCAACTGCAGAACTTTCCGCAAATAATAGCAATAAACCCAATGCCAAAAGTGCTAAAATAATAGGTATTAGCCACCATTTTTTTTGTGATTTTAAAAAGTCAAATAAATCTTTTAAAAAGTCCATTTTATTTTATTTAGTAATTAAAAATTTTTCAATAATAAGTGCGTCAATATTGGTGTTTAAAAAGCAATTAATTGCATCTTCTGGCGTGCATACAATTGGTTCATCTTTGATGTTAAAACTAGTATTTACCAACACGCCAAAACCAGTTATTTTTTTGAATTCAACCAATAATTGATGCATTAATTCATTAGAGTTTACTGTTACCGTTTGAATTCTGGAAGAATAATCTACATGTGTGATTGCAGGTATTACAGATCTTATTTGATTGATCGTTTTAAACAAATCATCTTCAATTGGTATATTTTCTATTCTGTATTTGGGTAAAATTTTGTGAACAAAAAGCATGTAAAAAGAATCGTGTTTTTGACCAAAAAATCTTTCAAATTCTTCCTTTAACATAATAGGTGCAAAAGGCCTAAAACTTTCCCTTTTTTTAACTTTTAAATTTAAATAAGAAAGTGTATTTGGTAACAATGGATTTGCAATGATACTCCTGTTTCCTAATGCCCTGGGACCAAATTCCATTCTGCCATGAAACCACCCAATAATTTTTCCATTTATTAGCAAATCATTGGTGCTTTGAATCAATTCATTTTCATTTAATTTTTTATAAGATAAATTACTTCTTTTCAATGCATTTTCAATGGCTAATAAAGTAAAATCTGGTCCTAATTTACAGCCATTCATTTGGTCGTAATTTACTGTATATTTTCTTGGAAAATGATAATGCAAATGATGGGCTGCTAAAGCCGCGCCTATTGACCCACCTGCATCTCCAGCAGCTGGTTGAATATATATATTGTCAAATATCTTGCTTTCTAATAACTTGCCATTGGCAACACAATTTAAGGCAACTCCTCCAGCCAAACACAGGTTATTTGAACCTGTAATTTCTTTCGCTTTTATAGCCATTTTTATTACCACTTCTTCCAACACTAATTGCAATGCTTTTGCAAGGCAATAATGTGCTTTTAAAATGGTATCGTTTTCGCCTCTTTTTTTTATTCCAAAAAGCACTTCAAATCTTTTTTCATGAATCATTTTTAAAGCACTTGCATATTTAAAATAATATGGATTCAGTTGAACGGAACCGTCCTCAAATATTTCTATGATATTGTTCTCAATAATGTTTTTAAAATAGATAACTTGTTCCTCATCTTCTTTGGCAAATGGAGCCAATCCCATTAATTTATATTCCCCATTATTAACTTCAAAACCCAAAAAATAGGTAAAACTAGAATACATTAAACCGACAGAGTTTGGGAAACGCAATTCTAGTAAAGTATTAATATTATTTTCTGTTCCTAAAGCAATGGAAGCTGTGGCCCATTCGCCCACTCCATCAATGGTTAAAATGGCTGAATGGTTTAAATTACTTACAAAAAAAGCACTAGCTGCATGCGATAAATGATGGTTTGAAAAAAGCACTTTTGTTTTCTTCCAGTTAAAATTGGAATCATATGCTTTCAAATGTTTTTTTATTTCATTTTTTAAAAACAATTTTTCTTTTAACCAAGTAGGAATTGATTTTATAAAAGATTTAAATCCGGAAGGTGCTAAAAAAAAATAGGTTTCTATTAATCGTTCAAACTTTAAGAATGGTTTGTCATAAAAAACCAATGCATCTATATCTGTTAAATTTAAACCAGCTTCTTTTAAGCAATAGTCTATTGATTTTATTGGAAAGGAAGAATCACTCTTTATGCGTGTAAATCGTTCTTCTTGTGCTGCTGCAATAATGTTTCCATCTGCTATTAAAGCAGCGGCAGCATCGTGGTAGTAAGCAGAGATTCCGATTATATTCATAAAATTCAAAAATAACTTATATTTGTAAAATAAAAAATTGCCCTTGTTTTCATTCTGCACTATCAGTACATCTTCTCACTTGTTTAAAGCATTTGCTTTGGCCAATAGTATTGCTCCTTTTAAGGGTTTTTTAAATATTTTAGTCATTGATAAAATTGATAATTTTGTTGAAAAGCCAGCAAATGTAAATATTTATACTTTGTCGGATTTGAAAGATAATATTGGTTTTCAAATTATAGATAAATATAAAAAAAATCAAGATAAATTAAGGTGGGCCTTAAAACCTGTTTTTTTAAAGCATTTATTGAATGAAACGAATGCTGTAATTTATGTTGATAATGATATTTATTTTTATACTGATTTTGCATTTCTCTTTAAAGAATTGGAATCTAACAACGTAATATTAACACCACATTTTTATAACAGTAACCCAAATGAAGATCAAAATTGGTTAGAGGCAAATTTTAGAGTAGGATTATACAATGCTGGTTTTATTGGTGTAAATCAACAGGCAATTATTGCTTTAAATTGGTGGGCAAATTGCTGTTTATACAATGTAAAAAAAGCTTTTTGGCGAGGTTTGTTTGATGATCAAAAGTATTTAGATTTGTTTCCTATTTTATTTGATAACGTAAAAATAATTAAGGAAAAAGGTTGCAATTTGGCAGGGTGGAATTATTTGAATTATCATTTAAAAAGAGATCCAAATGGTGATTTAGTAATTGATAATACTACTAAACTTATTTTTATACATTTTGCGGAATCATCTTTAGTTGATTTTTCAAAATCAGATCATTTATTGAATAAAGAATTTAAAATATACGAACAGAATTTACTGAATCATTATGCTACTTTTTCTTATAAAAGAAGTATTTTTAATAAAAGGACTATTGATCCTTTTATCTATTTTTTAAAATGGAAATTACACAGAAAAATTGAAAAATAAAGCGAAGAATATCGACAATTTAATAATGGAGAAACCCCAAAAAACAATGAATAAAAAATACTATATTATTTTATTAGTTTCTGTGTTTTTGGTTTTTGGTAATACACTTTTTAATGGGTATAACCTAGATGACAATTTAGTTACTCAAAAACATGTATTAACATCCAAAGGACTTTCATCGGTTAATAAAATATTTTCACAATCCTATTATTCCAATAATGTTGATTTGGGTTTTGGTTACAGGCCAATCGTATTATTGTCTTTTGCTATAGAGCATCAGTTTTTAGGTGAAAGTGCTAAAACCAGTCATTTTGTTAATTTAATTTTATATGCCATTGCTGTGCTTTTATTATTTAAATTATTATTAGGTTATACTGGTGAAAAAGGAATTTTATTGGCTTTTTTAGCTACAGTGTTATTTGCAGTTCACCCCATACATTCCGAAGTAGTAGCAAGTATAAAAAACAGAGATGAAATATTGGCTTTTCTATTTTTAGTACTTTCAGCATTTGCTATCAATAAATATTTGAAAAATAATAACCATTTAACTTTGTTCTCTATATTAATATTTTTTTCAATAGGCATGCTTGCTAAAAAAAGTATTTTCACCATGATTTTTATTTTGCCTTTAGTAGTAATTATATTGAACAATGTTTCTTTAAAGAAACTGTTTTTTATAACTTTGATGTTGGCTTTACCTGCTGCAATAATAGGATCTAGCTTTAATTGGTTCAGGTTAAGTCTTATTTTTGTTTCGCCTTTTTTACTTATTATAATTGCTTATTATTTTATAAATTTCATCAAGTTTAAATCTCAAACTTTTAATATTTTGAATAAGCTATTAAACTTTATTCAGAACTTTTATTTTTTATCAATCTTTTCCATTATTTTATTTGGTTTGGCTATATGGGAAAAGGAATATTTGTATTTCATCATTGCCATTCCTTTTTCTTTATTAGCCATCAGAAAGAATGAGCAAACAGGAATTATGTTATTATTATTCCAAATTACGGTTTTTTCATACTTTTTTATTATTGAAGATTTAATTA
>CAIUQQ010000069.1 GCA_903901345.1 uncultured Bacteroidota bacterium
CATGGTGGGTATGACATAATTTCTTTGCCTTCGGTTTTAGTTCTTTTTATTATAAAATATTTTTTTCCTTTAGGTGAATATGCTAAATTTTTTTTATCTGTTAGCTGTGGTAAATCACTCCAATCAATACCAGTATAGCAAGCAATAATAAATAAATCCCTTATGCTTTCAAGATTAGGTTTATCCGAAAAATCATATAATCTAATAGTTTCAATTTCTGAATAGTCAAGTGTTACTGCTTGAATTTTATCAGTTTGGGGATGCGTGAAGTTTTTTAAATTAACATCTTTAATGTACTTCATGTCCTCACACCAATTTATTACAACCTTAATTAACTTCAACCTTTTATTTAAAGTATTATCAGCCTCTTTATTTTCTAAACACAGATTTTTTAGTTTAATGCCAAATTCAGAATCAACATCATTAATAGTTAAATTGGGAAAGTTTAAAGAAATAAAATTAATCATTGTCTTATACTTTACGATTGTATTTTTTGCTTTGACCTGCTTATGCGCATCATAATACATTTGAATATAGTCAATGAATAATTTCTTTTTATTAGGTGTATTGGGATTGCTTTTTAAATTATCAGCAAGTTCACCCAAATCAATTTCCTTCCCTAATAACTGACATTGATTATCGTACTCTTCAATATTAGTTTCTATTTCTCTGATTTTCTTATTGATGGTAGCAATCTTACTTTTACGATTTTTTTTATCCCAATCAGAAACTACTGTACAAATGCCTGTTGAGAACCTTAATCTTTCCTTTGATTTTGATACCTGAATCATAATGGTAGTTTGCTTGACAGCTGCAGGATTTGAAAGGTAATAGTAGGTGTTGATGGTTTTCATAATGATAGGTTTTATATACTGTACAAAACTACTGTACACGAACCATTAAAACAAGCTAATTATTACTAAAAATTACTATCATTTAAAACGTGTTTTGTATTGTAAATACTGCAAATAGTATGTTTATAGAAATTTCAAAGTACTCCCTTCGGGTGCACAAAATATTACTTTACCAAAACGTAATATTCTATATTTTCCAATTCATTTCTGGAATTCATTGATATGCTTTGCAAGCGCACTTCTATTTTTTCGTCACCATTTACCAATGGAATAATGTATTGCTTAACATCTATGCTACCATTTTCAGGTTCTTTTTTCATTAATGTTCCTAAATCATTTTTCATTTTTTCCATATTGGCCAAGTACTTTTTGTTTTGATATTGAATCCATAAAGTATCTATTTTTTCGGTGTGATATGAAACTAATTTCTCCTTATTAAACTCAAATGTTTTTTCTGAATTATAAGGGTAGTTGAACCTTTTAAGCATGTATTTTGCGCCATTGGTTTCATAAATATCTTCTATTGTACAATTAAAATAAGTTAAATGAATATTATCGTTGTCTATTTTTAACTTAATAGTATCCGATATTTTAGTTAAATCTTCTAAAATATTTAAAACCCTAAACACCGAATCAGCAATTTTATATTGTTGAAATTGCGAATTATAATTACTGTCTTTTTTTAGTTCCGTTTCAATGGCTATCAAATCAATGCCGCAAAGTGGACTAACATCATTGATATTATTGGATTTTACCAAATAAGAAACAATGGAACGAATTTGTTCTGCTTCGGTTTTCTCTATTGGTTTTGGGTTAGCTGTAATTTTTGTTCCATCAAACAAATTATTTTTTACCAATAATATTTCTAATCTGTTTTGCTGACTAATGCGCGAAACCATAAAGCCATTTACCGGCCCAATGACCATTAATAAATGAACAATTGCCAAGCTTATTGGAATCAATTTGATGTTTAAATTTTTAGAAATTACGCCATAAAAAGTAATGCCAGCAAGCCATAAACTTAAACCTAAAATATAATAACGTTCTGTGGTAATTCCATATTGGTTAATGCGCACAAATACTGAAACAAAAAGTAGGACTAACAAAGGAATTATAGACCAATAAAAATATTTTAAAGTAGATTTTACCCATTTGTTTTCATCGTTATCTTTAATGGGGTGCAATAGCAAAAAGCAAAACAAACCTAACACCGCATAAGCCAAAACCAAACTTGAAACCCAACCTTTAGGCAAGGTAAAAGCAATCAGAATTTTTATTTCATAGGCATATAAAATTCCTAAGTAAAGTGTGGCAATTGGCAATAAAATATATTGCGCAAATATTTTTAACGGATTTGGATAATCAATTTGTTCGGCATACAAGTTTTCTTTATTGGTAATTCCTGCTAAAAATATGCATGATTGGAAAAAGATATTGCACCAAAAGAAAATGGTTCCATAAACTTTGTCGTTCACATCCAATCCAAATAACTCTTTGCAAGCCAATAATGCACCAAATATTCCTAAGAAAACAACAACAGTATAAACGCTGGCGGTGATAAAACGTAAGAACAAAGATTTGTTAAATTCCCAAAATGAACTTAAATTTCCTTTTTGCAAAAATGCCGAAAATGCCACTGCTAAATGACCAACCAATAGCAATACAAAATTCCGTTGAAAAATGTTTTCTGTCCAAATATTAGCAGTATTATAAATGCTAAAATAAAATAAAACAGGAACCAATACTGCCAAAAGTTGCTTTAAAATAGTGTTTGTTTTGCTTTCGGTTTTTGATTCAAAAAACAAATAAATAGCTAAGCTAAAACACAAGCCAATATAACAAGTTAGAATGATTTTACTGTACCATATTTGGTTGGCAACACCTGCTTCCCACATGCTGGCATGAGCAGTGCTGGCAGCAATTAACGAGCAAAGTAAAGTAAGCGGAAAACGATGAAATACCTTTAAAAACTCTGTTACAATAAATTTGATAGAAATAAATTTAAGCATAATTGTTTGTTTTATTTGATTGCAATGTAGGAAATAGAAATAAAAAAGGTAAATATTAGTATAAATTCCTACATCCACCCCAAAATTTACTATCTCCACATGAGTATAAAAACACCTAATAAAAACCTCGTAGAGGTGACACTTTGTAACTTGAACACGGAATATAAAGAACCAAAAACCTCGTAGAGGTGATACTTTGTTGTTGTTGTTTCGCCTCTACGAGGCTTTTGTGTTGGTGGTTTTGTTTTACTTTTACAATAGTATCGCTTCTACGAAGCTACATGTAAAACTAAATGATGTTTGTAAAAAACCCAAAATTTCCACTCGCCACATGAGTACAAAAACACCTAATAAA
>CAIUQQ010000070.1 GCA_903901345.1 uncultured Bacteroidota bacterium
AACCTTTTTCAGTATCAAGTTGGAATTTATATTGCTTTGCAACGGTATTATTTTGTATTGTTTTATTATTTGTAATATATGCATCAGCGCTTAACTCACCAGACACTAAACCTTCGCCAACGCCATACACTGCATTGATTACTTTTTCGGAACGATTACCCGTAAGGGGATTAATTCCAAAGGCCACACCAGCGCTATCACTGTCTATCATTTGCTGAATAATTACAGGAATTACGCCACTTAATGTTACTCCAGCTGTGCCAATATATGTTTGTACTCTTTTTGAAAATGCCGATTTCCAAACTTCCTTAATTGCCAAAAGAAGTTGCTCCTTTTTTACATATAATTTAGTTTCAAATTGCCCCGCAAAAGAATTTACATTTCCATCTTCGGCAGTTGCCGATGACCGCACAGCAAAGAAAAAAGTATCCTTATCAAAATGCTTTAAAATATCATCAATCGTATGTTCAGGGAATATAAAGTCGTCAATAACTTTTATGGAATCATTGTTGTTTTCAAAAGAAAATGCGTCAGGCAATATCACCACAAACTGTGGAATATTGAATCCATGTTTTTTAAGTAAAAAAAGTTGTGCAGCCTTGCCTCCAACATTTTGCGAGAGCAAAGATTCCCCAACTTTTCCTGTAATTATATTCATTTTCAAATTTTATTAATTAAATAACAACTTGAAAAGCATTGGAATTCCACCTAAGGTAAGGTACATTCCAAAAGTCCATAATGCCGATGAGTATTCAATAAATTTCGCACTCTTAACGGTAAATTTTCTAATAAATAATATTGCGGGAATGACGCAAATAACAAACAATATAAACAATACCCAATAAGCAATAGAAGTATGGTGAGCGTATGTAGAGGCTGCAAATGCTAATAACAAAGTCACAAACAATACCATTATCCAAACAATGGGAGCGCGCTTACTACCAAGCTGATGGGTATAACTTAATACACCATCTTCTTCCATTTCGGGTGTTTTTATTTTTCTGCCAATTTCAAGTACTATTCCATTCATGTATGAAACGGCAAAAAAGAAAATTAATCCATTGGGTGCAGCTGCGCCTTGCAATAACCAATCGAAACCACTTGCATAAATATCTACAAGTGGAATAATAAACATGTGAGAAACTACATACCAAAACTGATGTTTTTTAAGCCATTCCGTTGCAAAAAACTCTTTGCTCATTAATAATAAATAACCAATAATAATAAAAAAGAGAATGAGCATTTTGGGTGCAAACATGATATTTACTATCAGTTGTATTATAAAGGTAATGATGCCTACTATTTTTAATTCTTTGAGTGAAATGAGTCCGCGAGGAACGGGTAAATACTTTCTGTAAAGGGCATCGTCTTCTTTGTCTTTAAATTCATCAAAAATACGCACTAGAAAAAAGATAGTAACTGTATTAAATATGCAAATAAGGAATTCTTTTATATCAACAAAACCAGTAACATCTCTGCATAAGCGAGAATAGGCAATTGCAGAAAAACTAAAAGCGGATATCAATACGCCATGTGCTAAAAACGGAAATCTTTCTTTTTGATATATCCAAAAACGAAAGAAAAAAGATTTATTGTTATGTGCTATATTCATTTACTACGTCCAAATATTTTATGTGCTTTTGAAAAACTTCCTGAGGCAAGTGCCGCAGCTATTGATAATTCGCCAGCAAGAACTGTAGCTCCGCAAATTTCAGCAAACTTTCTTGCGGAGCCTTCACCCGTGCAATCTATCATTTTTAAACATTCTTGTTGCGTAGGTAATCGAGTTCCACCACCAACAGTTCCAACTACTAAACTTGGAAGCGTAACCGAAATATATAAATCTCCATCTTTACAAACTTCCATTCTAGTAATTCCTACATAGGCTTCGGCTACACAGGCTACATCTTGCCCACAAGCCATAAATAAAGCAGTTAATCCATTGGCAAAATGTCCTTGAATTCCCAAAGAACCACTTTGCACCGCACATACCGATGAAGTTTGCCAATACATGGCAATATCTTCAGGAGTTGTACCCAAAACTTCTTTAATAATTTTACGTTTTAATTTTGATTCGGTAGTAACTTTTTTACCACGAACACTCGAAAACGAAACAGCTGTAGCTTTTTTATCACCAGAATAATTACTTTCTATATACCAATAATTTGGTTGAACAGGTGTATTTTCAATTATATATTTACAAATTTCTTCTGTGCAAATAGTAACCATATTTTGCCCCGCAGCATCACCTGTGGTATATTCAAAAACTATAATTACGTTATTGCCTTCCATGTTTAGTCTCAAATCCTGCAATTGGGCATACCTACTTTGCTTACCAACTATTTGTTTGAACAAAGGCAACTTATCAAGAATCCAAAACATAAATGCTCCAACTTCACTAAGCATGTTAAATTTAAAAACTGGTGCACGCTGAACACCCTCAGTAAGGCAAACAGATGTAATTCCTCCACTTAGTCTAGTAGCTTTTGCACCACGATTATAGGAAGCAACCAATGCGCCTTCGGTAGTAGCAAGCGGAACAAAAAAATCGCCAGATGCTGCTGTACCATTTATGCGCAATGGCCCAATAACTCCAGTTGGAATCATGGTATTGCCAATATAATTTTCAATATTTCCTTTGTAAATTTCTGAATCAGGAGGCGATTGTAATCCAATAAGGTATTTTAAATCAACGCCTGTTTTTTCCTTAATAAATTGAACCCTTTTTTGATGCGCTTCATTACTCCATGAAACTGGGCCAGGAATAACTTGCTGAGTATATTCCAATTCAATATCTCTAAGAGTTATTTCATCAAGAATTTTTTCAAATGGTTTAATTTTTGAAAACAATTCTATCAGTCGGTTTGCCTTTTCACTGCTGGTTGACATTTATTTATTTTTTATGTAAATGTACTATTAATATTTTTATTACCAAATTAAAACAGATTACAAAAATGTTTTTTATGATAAAACTAAATACTTTTTGCTATTTTAAAAGTTTTACAAAATGTAATAATTATATGCCATTGCTGGCAACTTTTCATTAGTTAATTACATATGCACTATATTATTTAGAAGGCTAATGCTAACGCTCATTTTATAAATAAAAAAGAAGGAATAAAAAAGAATCTAAATTTCAAGAAACAAAACATTGCAATAAATATCACTTTCAGTAAAAATTTTGTAAAAATCAACAGAATATTTCAAACAATTTGCTAATACTAAATTAATGCGTTAGCTTGCCAATTATTGACAAAGCAATGGAAGAAAACAACAATACCCTCACATTTAAAATATATTATACCCTAAAAAAAAAGCCACATAGCATTGTAACTTTGTTAGAAGAATGCACCTTAGCAGGATTTAAAATTAGTTCAAGAAGCCTTTACAGACATGTACTAAAAATAGAAAAAAGTTTGGATTCTAGCATTGAAATTCTAGAAACTGAAGTAGTAAATTATAATAAAAAATTGTTTTTTATTCGTTCTGTAGAAAGCACTGATTTGCTAGCAAAGAAAAATAGCAGCCAATGGACATTATTAATAACTCAATTATTTTTAAATGCCAAAACTTCCCATCAAATTTTTAATCAAAGTAAAGACTTTACAGATTTAACAGAAAAAATAA
>CAIUQQ010000071.1 GCA_903901345.1 uncultured Bacteroidota bacterium
ACTTTTCGCTTTCAGTTGTCTTCGGCGTTGCACCACTCGCAATAGTTTTGACGAAATCTCTTAATTTCTTGGGGTTTTTCGCTAAATCCTACTGCTTTTACTTTAAATCCTATTGCTTTTACTCTAAATCCTATTGCTTTTACTCTAAATCCTACTGCTTTTACTTTAAATCCTATTGCTTTTGTTTCAAATCCTATTGCTTTTACTCCAAATCCTATTGCTTTTGTAGTAAATCCTATTGCTTTTACTCTGAATCCTACTGCTTTTGTAGTAAATCCTATTGCTTTTGTTCCAAGTTAATGCACAAGCAAAACCTGAAACGCTGGTTCACGCCTGTGGCTTGGACAAACCGCAATAGCTCCCATTTTGTGAGATTGAGTTTATTAGATGTCCTGCCTTTAATTAATTTAACTAATAATAATACTATATTATCAATAGTTATTTAATTGAAAATTATATTTATAGCAGTATAAATGTTTATAGTCCTTTAAAAACTTAAACAGTTTCATAACGGAAGTAAATCAGCCGGAGGCTTATCAATAAGCTAACTTGCAAGTTGCGAGCTAGTGCGGTAAATAAAAAGAGAGAGAAGTGGTAATTTTTAATATATTTGCTTAAGTATCTAATTATAATTATAGTGTGAATTATTAATATATGAATTATAAAAATACATTTTTAAAAAAGTTAATAGTTCTATTTGTAATGGTTGTTTTTTCTGCACGTTTATCTGCACAACTTCAAATATTTACTGTCAAAAATAAAAACTACAGTTCCATTTCTTATGAATTAGCATTTAATAATTTTGATGGAAAAAACTTATTAGAAGCAAAGGGTTATGAAAAAAATAAAATAAATAGGCAACCAGCAAATATTGATGCGGATGTTTTGAAAAATGGATTTTATGTTATTGTAAAATGTATTAGAAAAGATTATGAGGGTGAATTAATATCATATGGTATTGGGGGTAGTAAAACAAATTATGAAATAGCCGAAAAACTTGCGGTAAAAAATTTAAGTGCTTACGATTGGAATTGGCTTGAAAAAAATGGTTATGATTTAGTTGATAAGAACACTTTTGAAATAAAAACGGTTAATCAAAGTTTTATTGCAACTGTTTTTTATAATAAAGATGCTACTGGAAATAAAACCATTAAAAATGCCGTATTACAATACAAAACGATTAGTGATGATGATTATAATAAATGGAAATCAAGATTTTCAAATAACAATGCAAATACGGAGGTATATGTTAGCAGATTAATAGTAAGTAATGGTTCGACAGAGAGAGAAGGAGCGGCAGGGGAAGTGAGCGAGTGATGGAGGGAATATGATGGAGGGAATGAGTTTGGGAGGTCGGGGAAGATGGCCTGGAGGTCAGGCGAGGCCTCATACCAGCATGGCTTAAGGCCTCATTCCAGCACATGTTGGAGGAGAAGTGGAGGAGGTGTATGCGATGGAATCGTTGCTCTGGCCTGACTAGTTGGAGCGCAGGTGGATGAGGTGTATATGATGAAGGACAAGGCGACGGGACAAAGCAAGGGGTGCGCGTTTGTAAAGTTTGCGATAATCGAGGCAGCCGATGCCGCCATATCGGCCTTGAA
>CAIUQQ010000072.1 GCA_903901345.1 uncultured Bacteroidota bacterium
AATAAAATGAATGGTAAAATACAATTTATAATTAGCCAAAATTTATTCTTAATATTATTGTATAAAACCACCGTATAAATGGCACAAGCTATTAAAAATATAATTACCACTATCCATTGAAATTTTATATTTAAATATTTGCAAATTACAAATGGAAACCAATGCAAAGGTAAGTAGCCAGGTGTAAATGTACCATAGTTAAAACCCGTATAAGGAGCATAAACAATCTCATTATCCATAAATCTATTTACAAATACTTCATCTATAAAAGGTATAATATCCGACTGAGTTACAACAATTGGATTTTTAATAATTACAAAATTTGCAACAATAATTGTTATTAAACTTAGGCCTATAAACAATAAAACTATTGTATTAAAATTAGATTTTGAAATTAATTTCTTGGGTTCATTTTCTTCTAAAAAACTACTTTTATTATGTTTTAAAATAAAATAGGGATAAACAGATAAAAAGATACCAGCACCCATAATAATTATTGGGCTTATAATGAATTCAAATACATTTTTCAAATAAAATATTAGCAATAATTCTAGTGCAAATGCAATATATAAATAAGTGAATTTTTTATTCATTTCTACTTCTCCTCTGTACTTTCTATGATTCCATTTTCATCAATAATAATGCTATCGTTTACTATAGAATCATTTTTGAAAATATAAGTTTTAGCCGCACCAGTAATGTTAATTTTATAATTTAACCCAATGGTATCTTCAGGAAGAATTAGGCTACGACTTACCATTTTATTGGCAATGAATTTGAACGATTTTTCCATGTATGGACGAATAGTGCCATCTTTTTCAAATTTATACATAAATCCTTTTGGACTTGGAACAATGCTAGCCAAATACAAAGCTTCATTTAAAGTTAATTCATTGGCTGATTTCTGAAAATAAAAACGAGAAGCTTCTCCTATTCCATATACATTTGGACCCCATTCTATTAAGTTCAAATATACTTCAAACATGCGTTCTTTTGAAACGATATAATTGTTTTCAAGAATATAAACCAACAAAATTTCTTCTAACTTTCTCGCCATTGTTTTTTCTCTGGTAAGAAATACATTTTTTATCAATTGCATGCTAATGGTGCTTGCTCCACGGGCAAATTTTCCTGACCTAATATTCTTAGCAATTGATTGACGAAATGCTTCATTTACAAATCCTCGGTGGTACATAAATGAAGGATCCTCTGTTGTTAAAATTGCTTTTTTTACAAATGGAGAAATCATTTCATAGCTAGTAAAATTATGGTTTTCAGCACCCACAATAAATGATCGCAATGCTCTGCCTTTTTCGTAAGGTGTATGCATAAAACTATCATTTAGTTTTGATAAATTGGCAGCGCCATAGCGGCTAATTCTTAAATTATCTTTATCAATATTACTTTCAAAAACCATTTCATCAGGTTTATGAATATCCAATTTAAAGTCTAATCTGTAAGTAAAACTACCGGTAGCCTCCATGCCTTGAATATGACTAAACAAAGCAGCTGGCAAAGAATTGATGAAATCTTGCGCAGGTGTTTTATCCGTTTGAATACTCATGGTAACAATGTATTTGTTAAAGAATTTATAGAACATATTTTCTTTGTTCCTAGGTGCTCTTTTTTCAGTAATTTCTTCTACTTTTCTTTCTGTTAAATTAAAGTAAGGATGGAATTTTGTATTGTTAAATGTTACCACAGTTGAACTATCCAACGATAAAAAATCGGGGCCAAATAGGAATTTATAATTCACATCGGCATGATTGATAATCACATCTGATTTAGCTACTCGAACATGGTTAAACATTAAACTATCAATTGCGGCAGCACCCGTTATACTTAACATTTCATCGTCAAAAGTAAAACCATCTAACTGAAAACGAATATTATTAAAGCCTGTTTTTATACCAAATTTATCATCTAAATAGGGAATTTGAACCATTTGAGAATCTGTTCTTGTAAAGTTTAAATCGGCTTGATGTTTTTTAGGATTAGCAGTACCTTTTATTTTCCAAATTTGTGAAGTTGAGTTTGTTTTTACATTGATGTAACTATCAAATATTTGCTTGTTTAGTGAAAGTTTTTCTAAATTAAACGATACATTTTTTTCATTATCAACTAATCTTAAATCAAAGTTTTCAATCAATACTTCGTTAGGAACTTGTGCAAATAACCTTGACATTAACTTATAAACCAATTTAGCATAATTCACTTTTTTAATTGGCTCTTCTATTGTTACTATCTCAATTGAATCTTGAGAAATACTGTCTTTTTTACTTAAAAAATCTTCAAAGTTTTTATGTTCACCTCGTCTTACCAACTGAATAAAACCAGTATTTAAACCAATGTCTTTTATCCTTACATCGGCTATTAACAAATACCAAAACCTAACACTTGCAGTAAAATAATCAATGCGAATCAATGTGTCATTGTTATTGGGAACCAATGTAATTTTCTCTAATTCTATTCCGCTAATTCCTTTAAATGAAGCATTTTGAATTTTGAATTCGGCATTGTATTCTTTTTTAAATTTTGCGGAAATTTTATCAATCGCTTTATTTAAAAAGTAACCTCTAAATGAAAAATAACCCAATATGATAACTAGCAACAAAATGCCAATTATTTTTGCAGTTGTTTTTAAAATTGGCGTGATATCAATATTCTTAATTTTCAATTTGTTAATTATAAGTTTTAGTATGAAAAAATAGCAATGATTGATAGTACTATCGAATCATTGCTAGTTATAAAAATGGTAAGTTTAGTAATTTTAAACTTGCATAATATCTGCTTCTTTTATTGCTAAAAGTTCATCTATTTTTTTGATGTATGCATCAGTAGTTTTTTGAACACCTGTTTCAGTTGTTTTAGCTTCATCTTCTGGCAAACCATCTTTTTGTAATTTTTTAATGGTTTCATTGGTGTCTTTTCTAATATTTCTAATGGCAATTTTTGCATTTTCAGCCTCACCTTTAGCTTTTTTAGCAATTTCTTTTCTTCTATCGCCAGTTAATGGTGGTAAAATAATACGAATTATAGTTCCGTCATTACTAGGATTAAAGCCCAAATTAGAAATTACAATTCCTTTTTCAATGGCTTGTAACATATTCTTTTCCCAAGGCTGAATGGTAATTGACTTTGCATCGGGCGTGCTAATATTTGCTATTTGACTTACTGGCACTAACTGACCGTAATAATCAACTTTTACGGAATCAATCATTGATGGATGAGATTTGCCTGCTCTAATTTTTGTAAATTCACTGGTTGCATGCTCTACTGCTGCATCCATCAAATTTTTTAAATTATCTAATACTGGTTTTAAACGTGGGTCGCTCATAATATTTGTTATTATATTTATTTGTTAAAAATAATGTTTAGAAAACATGCGAAAATAACATTTTAAAACAATTTAAAAATTTACTTTATTCGCAATGATATAATCTGGTCTTCCTTTTACTTCATCAAAAATATTGGCAATATATTGTGCCACTAAGCCAATGGTTAGCAACTGAATTCCACCAAAAAAAACCACAATAGTTAATGTACTTGCCCAGCCTGTAACTGTTTGTCCACTAAAAAAATAACCATATAAAATATAAAATAATAATGCCATAGCAATTAAAGTGCTGATGAGTCCTAATTGAATGGCTAATTTTAAAGGTTTTTTTGAAAAATAAAGAATTCCATTCAATGCAAAACGCAACATTTTTTTAAAAGGATATTTTGTTTCGCCTGCTAATCTTTCATTTCTTTCATAATAAAATGGAATTTGAACAAAGCCAATCCAACTAATTAAGCCACGTACAAACTTATTTTTTTCTCCCAAGTTCTTAAATTCATTGATAATTTTATTATCAATTAATCTAAAATCTCCAGTATCGAGCGGAATAGGAACTTCACTCAATCTGTCCATTAATTTATAAAAGTATTTAGCGGTAATTTTCTTGAAAAAAGTTTCCCCTTTTCGGGTTTTCCTTACACAATAAATGGCATTACAATTTGATGAATTATATAATGCTATTAGTTCATTAAAAAGCTCTGGCGGATCTTGCAAATCAGCATCTATTATAATGGCAATTTCGGTTTCAGTATTGTTAATACCGGCCGTTACCGCTGCTTGATGACCAAAGTTTCTGGAAAAATGAATTAATTTAACTGTAGCATCTTGACTTGCAATAATGTTTAATTTATCGGCAGTTTTATCGCTGCTTCCATCATTTATAAAAATAATGCAGGAATCAATTTCAGTTAAAGTATTAAACACACCTTTCACTCTTTGATAGGTTTTTTCTATCAATAATTCTTCATTATAACAAGGAATAATTACGGTTAAAGATTGTCTAGTCATTGGTTTTACAATAAAAAAAATGTTCGTAAACTATTTAACTCTTTTCCAAATATCTGTTCTTCCAAATAAACTAATGCCAATAAACCCTCTTATGTTCATGGTGGTAAAGTTTTCTAAATCAATCTTACATTTATACGTTTTACCATTTAATGGATCATAAATACTCCCATTATCCCATAAATTATCATTTTTCCATTCAAAACCACCAACCAATTGCATTCCAAAAACCGTCTTGTTTCGCTTGCTTACATCTTCATTATTTATATCTAATTTGGGTTTGCCTTCTGTATTTAAAGGTTCTTTTAGCCAAACTACTCTACCAAAATAATAGTTTCCAACTTTGTCAATTTTAACGTGTGCTTTGCCACTTCCTGTTAACCAAACTCCAACTATATCATCTGCATTTTTTTGTGCTTTTACAGATATTAAGGTGGAAACAAATACAATAATTAAGAGTGCAATTTTTTTCATTGAATTATTTTTTTTATAATTTACCAATGCAATAAGCACAAAAAAACGCGCTTAAAAAAATAGTTTATAAAATTAAACACAATCAATTACGCTAAAATTTATCAATGAAAGAGTTAGCAAATCATTTTAAACGCTAATAAAAGTATAAAATCAAAATTGTTTTTTGACTTCACTCAACTTTTAAAAATTATTTCATTGGTTTAGTTTCCTTACATTTGCGTTCTAATTTAAATACATGAGCAATATAATTTTTGAAGGCGAACATTTATGGATTGGTAATATTGGGCGATTAGCAATTATTTTCAGTTTCATTACAGCTATATTATCGGCAATTACTTTCTATTTTGCAGAAAAAAATCCACTTGAAAAATATTGGAAAAAAACTGCAAAATGGAGTTTTTATGTCCATACCATTTCAGTGTTAACTATTGTTAGCAGTTTATTTTATATTATTTACAGTCACTATTTTGAGTACCATTATGCATGGCAACATAGTAGCCGCGACTTACCTGTTCACTTTATGATATCGTGTTTTTGGGAAGGACAAGAGGGTAGTTTCTTACTGTGGATTTTTTGGCAAATGGTCATTGGTTGGCTAATTATTGTTACCGCCAAAAGTTGGACAAATCCAGTAATGTTTGTGGTAATGCTTTCGCAAATAGCATTAACAAGCATGTTGTTGGGCGTTAAATTCTGGGGTTTAAAATTTGGAAGTTCCCCTTTTGAATTATTAAGAAACGTAATGTCAAATGCGCCAATTTTTAAAATGCCTGACTATTTAAGCAAAGTAAAAGATGGAAATGGACTAAATCCTTTGTTACAAAATTATTGGATGGTCATTCATCCTCCTACATTATTTTTTGGTTTTGCCACCACTGTTGTCCCTTTTGCTTATGCAATTGCAGCTTTAATGCGCAAACAATTTAGCGAATGGATAAAACCAGCTTTACCATGGGCATTAGTTAGTATTATGGTTTTGGGAGCGGGAATTATTATGGGCGGATTTTGGGCTTATGAAAGTTTAAGTTTTGGCGGATATTGGGCTTGGGATCCAGTTGAAAATGCTTCGTTAGTTCCGTGGTTAACTTTAATTGCAGGCATGCACTTAATGCTTATTTATCGTGCCACTGGCAATGCTTTACAAGCTACTTTTGGATTTATAATTACTACTTTTATATTGGTTTTATATGCTACTTTTTTAACCAGAAGTGGCGTTTTAGGAAACTCATCCGTTCATGCTTTTACCGACTTAGGAATGAGCGGACAATTATTACTTTTTGTATTGATGTTTGTATGGTTAGTTCCTTTAATTTTAGAAAAAAAACCTTTAATATTTTGGATAAACTTCAGTATGTTAATCCTATTAATTATTGGTATTTTATTTAGCGAAAAACTAAATATAAATAAATGGCCATTAATAGTAATTGGCTCTTTGGCTATTATTTCAAATATTTATTATATTGTAAAATATATTCCAAAATCAGAAAAAGATGATGAAATATATACCCGAGAATTTTGGATGTTTATTGGCAGTTTAATGCTTGGAATTTCAGCATTCCAAATTATTTTAACTACTTCTATTCCTGTGTTTAATAACTTATTTAATTTAAAACTAGCTCCTCCTACCGATGTAATTAACCATTATAATAAATGGCAAATGCCTTTGGCAATAATTATTGCTACTTTAACTGGTGTGGCTCATGTTTTAAAATACAAGAAAAATGGTGCTGAAGGGTTGAAGAAAATCATTATACATTTTATAATTTCTGGTGTTTTAGCCTTTGCACTATTCTTCGCATTTAAATTAGAAAACTATATTTTCATCGCATTATTATTTGCAGCATTATATGCTATAATAGGAAATGCTAGTTTATTAAAACCTGTTTTTAAAGGTAAAATAAAATTAGTTGGGGCATCGGTTGCGCATATTGGTTTTGGTGTTTTATTAATTGGTGTTTTGGTTTCATCGGCTAATAAAGAAGTAATTTCTATCAATCAATCTGGGGTAGCTTTAAATCCAGAATTTGATGTTAAAAGCAATACTGAAAACGTGTATTTAGAAGGCGGAAAACCTTTAAAAATGGGCGATTACATTATTACTTATGTTAGCGATAGCCAACAATGGGTTAACACTTATTACAAGGTAAATTATAAAAAAACAAATGAGAAAACTGGCGCTGTTGATTATGAATTTAACTTATATCCAAATGCTCAAATCAATCCTAAATTTGGTTTAGTGGCTAACCCTGATACCAAACATTATATTAGTCACGATATATTTACTTATGTAAGTTCTGTTCCTGCTAAAAAAGGGGAAACACATTTTGTAAACACTAAAAAACATGAAATTTCACAAGGCGATACGATTCATTTGAGTAATGCCATTTGTGTATTGAAAAACATTTCATCTAATGTTCAAAAGGAAGACAATTTTGATCAATCAGAAATATTAATTGGTGCCGAAATAAGTATTTACACATTGGATAATGAGTATAAAATTACGCCACTTTATGGAATAAAAGATAAATCTGCTGCTAGTTTTGATGCGTTTAGCGAAGAAATAAAAACCAAGTTTAGCTTTAAATCGGTAAATCCTACTAGTAAAAAAATAATCATTGAAACCTCAGAAGTTGACAATACTGGTAATTTTATCATTATGAAAGCCATTAAGTTTCCTTGGATTAACTTGGTTTGGGCAGGAACTATTATTATGCTTATTGGATTATTCCTTTCTATTTTAAAAAGAATTCAAGCAGCAAAGTAGTTGTCAGTTGATAGTTGTCAGTTGATAGTTTTTAGTTTTTAGTACTTAGTTTTTAGTTTAAGTAAATCTTGTAATATTTTAATTTTGCAATCTTTTAATTTCTA
>CAIUQQ010000073.1 GCA_903901345.1 uncultured Bacteroidota bacterium
GGCCTTATTTACTGGTGATGCTGGCGGTGGTGCAAGTGAAATTAGGAAACATATAATTGAAAATGATTGGCTCGAATGTATTATTGCCCTACCTAAAAACATATTTTACAATACAGGAATTCCAACCTATATATGGATTGTATCGAACAAAAAAGCTCCAGGCAGGAGGGGTAAAGTCCAATTAATTAACGCAATAGACCAATATGAAAAACTGCGTAAAAACCTAGGCCAAAAGAACTGTGAAATGAAACCTGCCCAGATTGTTTATATTAGATACAAGATGCACTACTACTTTTACATTTCTATTGGAAATGTAAAAGTAGTAGTGCATCTTGTATCTAATATAAACAACTATAACTTCTATTTTAAAAATGATGCAAGAGTAAATTTAAATGATGAAAGTGGGAATGTAATTGCTTCTCAATTTACTAATAATTATGGAAGCTTGTTAGAATTTGGATCTTATAATTATGGCAATTATTATGTAAATGTAAAAGGTGCTGTGTATTCAAGTGTAAATGGTTCTTCAATCATTGACCATAATATTGATACTACTGTCTCATTTAAGTTAGATGCACCAACTAAAACCATTACTTTCAACTTAAATTAGTTTATAAAAATTAAACTGCTAAGAATGCCATTGATTAAATAATCGTCAATGGCTTTTTTTATTTTAGTTTATCATATTGATTATTATCTTTTTTCTTATTAATTTTTTTTATTGATTTTCCTATGCTTTCCAATAAGTAGTTAAGTATTAAGATAATTCCCAAAACAAGCAATAAAAAAGCAATTAAAGCAAATAATATAGCATATTCAGAATGGAATGTTAAAAGTGTAATTAATATAAACAATAGCCCTGAACCAAAAGCAACACAAGCCAAAAATAAGGTTTCTGGCATTTCTAATTTGTTTTGTTTTGGTAATGGTTTCTTTTTATTTACAAATTCATAGCTTTTCTTAATTATTGATAGTTGTTTACTGTTTATATTTCTAGTTTTATTGATTAAATTATATTTTGATTTTTCATTTGAAGCACTTACTATTTCAGTGTTCAAATCTTGATTAGGTTCAACAGCATTTGCTTTTGTTTCCAAAATCAAATCTGTTTCATTGATAACCGCTACTTTAGGTTTTGTTATTTGAGCAATGGGTTTATTGCCTTCTGAAAATTTATTGTTTCTCCATTCTATATGGTAACCAAAGCTAGCATGTTTTTTTTCAATAGAACAAGCGTTCACAATCATTATTGTGAGTAGCATTAAATAGAGTTTTTGTGTTTTCATGGTTTTTATATTATTCATTGAACGTAAAATACAAACAAATTACAAAGTTTATTTTGACATTATTAATTTAAACAAATACGCAAAAAAGCCTATAAACATAAAGCCTAGCCCAAATAATAAAGTATAGAAACCAACTTTTATTGTTGAAATAAATATAGTCCAATCAGGTGAAAGAAAAGCAATTAATAAAATGAACAGTGAAATACCCATGATGAGTATTCCTATGTAAAACAAGATTGACATTTCTATATTGTTTTGTTTGAAAAAGATATTTTTGTTAGGTTTCTTTTGCTTTGCGTGCTCCGAACTTTTATTAATAAATGGCAATTGATTATTTATTTAGTCTAATCTATTAAATCATATTTTGTTATTTCATTGATAGCTTTTTTTTTTTTCTTCAGTAAATTAGATTCATTTTCATCGTTTTTTTTGGTTGGCCAATTAAAAATTCCTCTGAAAAAATATACAATTGATTTGAATCTTTTTATATACAAAGGAATTAAATAAATTAAAGATATTACAATGCATAAACAGGCAAGAAATAAAAGAAAATACGAAAATAAATAAGAATGAGAAAAAAATGAAAGAAATGAAAACAATAAACTCAAAAACAAAAAACCCATTGATTTTAAACCATTACCAATACTTTGTTTTGGTAATGGTTTCTTTTTATTTACAAATTCATAGGTTTTCTTAATTATTGATAGTTGTTTACTGTTTATATTTCTAGTTTTATTGATTAAATTA
>CAIUQQ010000074.1 GCA_903901345.1 uncultured Bacteroidota bacterium
TGTACCTTTGCCTAAATTTCGACAATCGAAACCAAGATGACAAACGTTCGTCATCTTTTATTCCAGCAGTGATGTTGTACCATTGCTCAATTAGCATCATTTACACAACAATATGAAACCATGTTTTTTGTAGGAGTAAAATCAATTTATACCCAAGAAATTTTACCTCAAAACCCAATATTTAGTTTTGATGGTCTTGTAATCTGGCCCATTATTGTGGAAGGTAATTTTAATTTTGTAATTTATGAACCAACTTTTCCAGATTTTTTAAAAAAACATTCTTTAGGACTTCAAGGTGTCAATGATTTAATTTTCAAGTAGATTAGGGAAGTGCTGGACCAAGAGCTGGAGCAGGTGCAGGAGCAGGTGCAGGAGCAGGAGCAGGTGCTGGTGCTGGCGGATTAACGGGAGTTAAACCTCCCCCTCCTCCAGCTGGGTAAGCAGAACCAAAAGAATCTAAACTAAGATTGGAAACAGCATCTCTAATGGTAACATTCATAAAAAATGATTGACCCAATACAGGATTAAAATCTATTTTTTGAAACTGTGCATATTGAATTTCACAGTTATCTGTTTTTGCTAATCCGTTAAGATTAAATTTAAAAATTAATTCACCAATAGAAGGGTACCAATTTAAAGTAACTACATCAGGAGCATAAGATATAGATACGTTAATGTTATTAACGCAGAAAAATCCTTGTAAAGGTTCATAATATTCTCTTAGTTGAGGTAAGAGAGACGAATCCACACCCTCTCTATAAAAATTAATTCCTTGTAAACGCACTTGATCGTAACCATTTGGAACAAAACATTGTGGATCAAATTTATAGACAATCCAAAATGAAGGAGCATAAATAAGACCTCCCATAGTAAATGTCCAGACACGATCACCAATTAAAGAATTAGTAATGACAGTTTGATAATATTTAATATCACCTTTTTTAATATCAGTATCATTCACATCTGTAATTGCAGTTGTATAGCGAATTAATGAATACACTGTATTAATGCATGGAGCCAATGCAGTATTAGGATTTAAAATAAGATTTGGGGTAGGTTGGGGAGCACAATTATAGTACCAATTATTAAAACAACTGTTTCCAGACATTTTTAATAATAGGTTTTTTGGCTTTAAATAACCTTAGGGCAGTGCTGGGACATAACCTCCTTTCGTGGCTACTGCTGGTGCAGCGGCTGGTGCAGCGGCTGGAGCAGGTGCTGGTGTAGGTGTTGGTGTAGGGGTGGGAGCTGGAGCGGGAGGGTTAACTGGAGTTAGTCCTCCTCCGCCTCCAGCAGGATAAGCAGTTCCAAAAGAATCTACACTAAGATTGGAAACGGCATCTCTAACTGTAAAATTCAGGAAAAAAGTTTGTGGATTTGCTTCACTAAATTGTCCTAATTGTTTGTATTGAGCATATTGAATTTCTAAATTTTCAGATTGTTCCATTCCTTCAAGATTAAATTGAAAAATTAATTGTCCTGTAGAAGGGTACCATTTCAAATTTACTACATCGGGAGCATAAGAAATACTAATATTAATATTGGATACAATAACTGTCCCTTGTAAAGGTTCGTAATCATCTCTATCTTGAGGTAATGCAGCAGCGTCCACACCATCTTTATAAAAATTAATTCCTTGTAAACGAACTTGATCAAAACCATTTGGAACAAAACATAAAGGGTCAAATTGGTAAACAATCCAAAATGCTGGGAAATAAAGCGTTCCTCCCATTGTAAATGTCCAGATACGATCTCCATTCAAAGAATTTGTAATCACAGTTTGATAATAAGTGATAGTTCCAGTACTCCCAGTATAGGGGTTGGAGGTAGGTTGTGTGATTGCTGTAGTATAACGAATTAACGAATATACAGTATTTATACATGGAGCCAATGCAGTATTAGGATTTAAAATAAGATTTGGGGTAGGTTGAGGTGAACAGTTGTAGTACCAATTATTAAAACAAGAGTTTCCAGACATTTTTTTATTTGAAAAATTAAAAAAAAAAATAAAAATAATAAAACGATGCCAAGAAAACTTAATCCTGAATTTTTAAGAACTAGAATATTAGCTGATTTATTGGCTCAAGCAAAAAGAAAAAATATTAATCCTTTACCCAAAACAACAATACCCTTAAGAAAAGCCTTACTTCAACTTGACTACGCTGATGATCAAGATTATATTGGATCAGGTGCCGGAAACCCTACAACTTTTAGTAGATTTATTGTTGGTGGACCTCAACAGGTGGCAGGTCAACAAGTCGCACAACAACGTAAACAACAAGTCGTGGCACCTAAAGTTGGTCAACAAGTCGCACAACAACGTAAACAACAAGTCGTGGTACCTAAAGTTGATCAACAACGTAAACAACAAGTCGTGGTACCTAAAGTTGATCAACAACGTAAACAACAAGTCGTGATACCTAAAGTTGGTCAACAAGTCGTTGCCCCAGTAGGTCGTAAACCAAAATGGCTTACCAAGGCTTTCTTTAGAAATAAATCTCCTCAAGAATTAAGAGAACAATGTAAACGATTAAATATTGTAGCAAAAACTAAAGCCGAAATGGTTGATGCTCTTTTTAATTATGCCGAGTATAAGAATGGACAACAATTTGGGGGAGCTTGGGGAGCTGTTGCTCAAGCTGTTGTTCAACAAGGAGGAGCTAAAGTTGCTCAAGCTGTAGTTCAAGCTAAACAAATCCAACAACCAAAGCTACCCCAACAACCAAAACAAGCACAGCAACCCAAGGTTCCACAACAACCAAAAGTTCGTTCTCAAGAACAAGCAAGAAGTCAAGCCGAAATTATCGCCACCATTAGAAAATGTTTGAATGAATAAAAAATTTCTTTAAAATTTGATCAACCAATGAAAAAGTTTAAAGAAATTACCAAAAAATGCTTGAAATTAAAAATCTAGCTTACCATGTCAATAAAAAAACAATTCTTAATGAAATCAATGTAACTTTTGAAAAAGGTATTGTTCATTGTATCATGAGTCCTTCTGGATTTGGAAAAAGCACTCTTATTAAATGTATATCTGGACGATTAAATTATGAAGGTGAAATAACTCTTGATGGTGAAAAATTTTTAGGATGCGGTTATATGAATCAAGAACTTTATCTAATGGAATCCTTGAATGTTTTAGAAACGATTCGATTTTATCATCAATGTTCTACAAGAAATATTTTCCCAGATTCTTTTTATGAAAACTATTTACTTGATTTTGGAATTGATAAAACTTTAATGTATAGACCTATTGGAAATAATATTTCTGGAGGGCTTTCTGGAGGTGAGAAAAAACGATTGTTGTTGGCCTGTCATCTTTTGAGAAATTTACCTGTTTTGATTTTGGATGAACCTCTTACAGGATTGGATGAAAACACTAGTTTAAGAATTTTCAACATTATTAACAATCATGTTTCCAAACACCAAAATATTTGTATCATGAGTATTCATAATCCAAGTTTATCTGTAGAATCACAAATAGAGTCAATCTTTAATTTAGAAACCTGTCAACATGAATTATTAGAAAGTTTAGAATTTAAAACTGAAATTTGTGAAACTGGTTTCAAATTTAACCATCCAATTGTAAATTACAATTCTTTGCTTTTTCATCGAGAATCAATTTTGACACGAAAAAATTTTGGAATGGTAATTGGTAGACTTGTCGTTATTTTAGCAATATCTATTCTACAAAGTATTATTATTGGTTTTCAAGGTTTTTATACAAAATCAGTATTGGAAGCCAAAACACCCAATTTGGACCAATTCAACTACTTGATTCATTTAATAATATGTTATTTTACTTGCTCCATGTTTCCAATTTTATTTGTTGAGAATTTTTTCAAGTATCTCCAAATTGTTAGAAATGAAATTGATCAGGGTTGGTATCCATCGTTTAATATTTTAAATGTAAAATTTTTAACTGAAATGCTTAATGTAGTCTTGATTTCTTTTTTATACAGCATTATTGTCTATATGCCTTTTATTTACTATAGTGGAGTCTTTTGGATATTCTTTTTAAATGTTTTTTACATCATGTCCATTATGACAGTCCTTTTATTTATTTGTTCTCTTTCGAATAATTCAACATTGACTTTAGGGTGCACAGTTTTATATAATTCCTATTCATTTTTGTTTAATATGGGATATCTCATACGGTTTCATAATAAGTTTACAGGAGCTATGCAATTTTTATCCATTATGCATCTTCAAACAAATTCAATCTTACTTTATATGACTAAGATAAATAATACTTTGGGATGGGTTATGACAAAAATTGATATTCTTGAAACTCCATACACGTTTATACTTGAACCTGTTCTTATTTCTACCGCTTATTTAGGAATAGTAGTAATTTTTTATTATTATTTAATTTCTCGTTGAATAAAAAAATAATGGTATTTCTTACTAAAAATTTTACTTTAAACATAGACCCTGCAAATTTATTCATAGAATTACAAGAGTCTTATTTGGATTTTTTAGGGGACCAGCAAAAAAGTGGAATTAATGAATTGGAAATTGTAGAAAAATCATTATCCAAAATAATTTTAAATTTACAAAAAGATAATGTTTTACAATTTATTCCATCTATACTTTTATCAAAATCTTCAAAGAATTTAATAAAAAATTTAACAATGTGGACAGAAATAAGTAATTATGATAATGAAACTTTGACCATCAATTGGGAATGCTCTCCCACGGAAAAAAGTATAGATATATATACTCTTAAAGGTTCTACTAAATTGAGCCAAACACCGGAAAATAATTGTAACGTATGTATTTCTGTAGATTTTAATTTTTTGCCAGAATTTAAAAATCAAAATTCGATTAAAAAGTTATTCTTGAACATTTTTGAGAAACAAATTCCTTTTATTGTTTATCAACAAATGAAAAGTGTATATGAATCGTTTGTAGTTTATCTTATGCCCTCTGTAATACAAAACTAGAATTAAATTGCAAAGGACGGACATTAAATCGTTTACTATGAATATTCATTTGAGAATTTGCATAAACAATCAAAGAATCAAATTTTTTTAATAAATCATTGGTAATTTGTTCAACATTCATTAATAAACATTCATGAAAAAAAGAAATACAAGTATTACAA
>CAIUQQ010000075.1 GCA_903901345.1 uncultured Bacteroidota bacterium
ATTATTTCAAAATTTCTCTAGAAATAACAATTTTTTGAACCTCACTTGTTCCTTCATAAATTTGAGTAATTTTAGCATCACGCATTAAACGTTCTACATGATATTCTTTTACAAATCCATATCCACCATGTATTTGAACTGCTTCAATAGTTGTATCCATTGCCACTTGAGAAGCATATAATTTAGCCATAGAACTTGCCAAAGCATAATCGCCATGAGTATCTTTTAAGTATGCTGCTTTTAAGCAAAGCAAACGAGCAGCTTCAATGTTTGTAGCCATATCAGCTAATTTAAATTGAATAGCTTGATGGTTCATAATTTCAGTACCAAATGCTTTACGTTGTTTTGAATATGCCAATGCTAATTCATAAGCACCACTTGCTATTCCTAATGCTTGGGAAGCAATACCAATACGACCACCAGCCAAAGTTTTCATAGCAAATTTAAAACCAAAACCATCTTCACCTATTCGGTTTTCCTTTGGAACTTTTACATCGGTAAACATAATAGAATGGGTATCGCTACCTCTAATTCCTAATTTATTTTCTTTGTTTCCAACTACAATTCCAGGACTATCTTTTTCAACTATAAATGCATTGATACCTTTATGTTTTAATTCCACATGAGTTTGTGCAATAACAATATAATATTTTGCAGTACTGCCATTAGTAATCCAGTTTTTGGTACCGTTTAATAAATAATAATCACCTTTATCTTCGGCAGTTGTTCTTTGGCTTGTTGCATCGCTACCAGCTTCTGGCTCCGATAACAAGAAAGCTCCCCAACATTTGCCACTTGCCATTGGCACTAAATATTTTTGTTTTTGTTCTTCGTTAGCAAAAGTTTCCAATCCCCAACAAACTAATGAATTGTTTACGGAAACAACTACAGAAGCAGAAGCATCAATTTTTGAAAACTCTTCCATTGCCAAAACATAACTTACAGAATCCATTCCACTTCCACCATATTTTGGATCAACCATCATTCCTAAAAAACCAAGTTCTCCTAGTTTTAACATTTGTTCCATTGGGAATTTTTGATGTTCATCACGCTCAATTACTCCAGGTAATAATTCGGTTTGAGCAAAATCACGAGCGGCTTGCTGTACGTTTAAGTGTTCTTCTGTAAATTGGAAATTCATATCTGTAAAATAGTTTTTGCGAATATATATTTTTATAAGTTAGTTTAATAAACACCAATAAAAATCAATTGTTTTGAGAAGTAAAAAAGAAAAATGATAACAAATGCTAGTTGATTTGTTAAACCTTTAAAACTAATTCATTCCGCATTTTTGTCATTCCGCACTTCGCGTTTTAAATTCTTTTATTCCAAATCAGTATTTAACTTGTACCTACAGATTCTGTTATTGCCTTTATCGGCAACATAAATCATTTTGCGGTTATAGCAAATTCCCATTGGATCTAAAAAGTTAAACGGACCATCAAGTGGTTTTCCATCTATTGCTTTTCCTCCAAATGATACATTTATTTGTTTTTTTATGGTGGAATTTGCTGGTGGATTTACACCTTCAAAACCCTGGTTGGTAAATACGTATACTGAATCAGTTTCACTATCAACTACAAAATAGTAATTGGTGGCATCGGGCGCTATGAAACAATCTTCGGGTTTTTTAAATTTAAAAGGTTCGTACATAAAGCCGCTAGCTTTGCCAATATCAAAATTTAACAAACTAGCAGTTTCTGAATATTGAGGTCCTAAATCTGGATCATCAATAACGGTTATCATTAATGTTTTATATTCTAAATTATTGGTTTGATTATTTGAAGTAATCATAAAGTTTTTTGAAGTACTCATTCCTTGCAAACGTTGTGGTGGTGCCGAAAAGGTAGCAATACTAGAAATATCAATTGCTGTTTTCAATCCAGATTCAGTTGGATTTAATCCAACTCCATATCCAATATTTAAACCATCTTGGTTAAAAACCAATACAGCATTATCTGGTCTTACAAAAGTATTAGCTTGGTTTCTTGGACCTTTACGAGTAACATATAAAGTATTGTCTGACAAACATGCCAAACCAGTATACGTTACTTCTACATCTGCAGCACCTCTAAACTGTGTACTTTGGCGTGAAGCATCACAAAATGGGTGAATTAAAGTATCAATAAAATGATAATTTCCTTGGCCTGTTCCTTCTAAATGATACACACAAGTTACTGTTTCATTAACTGTTGCATCAAAAACTTTTCCAATTACATAAGTATGTAAACGCCTGTCTTGTGTAACTTCAGTAGCTCCCGGAATAGCAATAGTGTATGCCAAAGTTCCTTTTTGATCTAAAATATTTAATCCCTTATCATCTACCACATAAATCATTTCATCGAAACCTACGAACACATCTACAGGATTTTGAAAACCTTTAAAAAAAGGAAAAATTGGCACGTAACTTACTGCTTTTGGAACTAAGTTTGGATCTATTTGTCCTTGCTTTAACACATCATCAACGGTATCATTTTGCTTGCTTCCAAATATGGAACACGAAGAAACGAAACCACTCAATGAAATAAATAAAACGACTATTTTTATATTTTTGAAATTCATAATGTTCTTTTATTTAATGGTAAATAATAAGCCTATTCTGTGAATATTTCCTATTCGTGATTTGCTAACTAGGCCATAATCTATTCCGAAATTTCCAAAGCTGCGAGGTAATTTTACCCCAAAACCAACAGTAGGAAAATTATTGTCTTCATCTAATCCAAACTCCCAACCAGTGCGAGCAAACAATATTTTTTTCCAACTATATTCTAAAGCAGCAGCTAAAGTTTCATTGTTATCAGTTGGGTGATTTAATTGCGCAGCAGTAGTTAAAATATTAGTTCCATCGTTAATTGGATCAATGGCAAAACCTAATCTAAAAATAGCTGGAGCAGAAACAGGAGTAAAATCGCTTTTAGCACTTTCATTGTTCATTTTTAATATGGTAACATCGCCAGTTGGCGCCACGTTTAAACCAAAATTAGTGAATGTAACACCAAATCTTGCATTTTTTATTCCAATATTATAAGTCAATCCTAAATCAAATAACACATTATTTATAGATACATTTGCTATTAATTCTTGTGCAAATTTGGCTTGTAAACCGAAACTAAAATTATTTGTTAATATTTTAGCAAAAGTTACACCAATAGAAGTGCTTCCCATCAACACATTTCTGCCAGTTCCTGTAGGTTCATATTCGGTTGTTTCTTTGTTATCGCCAAAGCCCAAACTCATTACATTAATTCCAACATAACTTAATTTACCCGCTTTAAAAGCCACAGCTCCATAGTTTACTTGGCTATTTCCAAACCAACGAGTATGTGAAAACTGTGCAGTTACTTTTCCTGTATCAATGCTGGTAATTCCCGCAGGATTCCAATACATGGCCGAAGCATCGTTTACCAATCCAACCACTGCACCACTCATAGATGCTGAACGTGCATCGGGCGCAATTTTTAAAAACTGCATGCCACTTCCTCCTGTGCGGCTATTACCAAAAGTTGGCAATATTTGTGCTTGCGCAATGGAAATAGCAACTAGAAATAGGTATAAAAGTATTATTTTTAACTTCATCATTTTTATAAAAAGCTTTGCAAAATAAACAATATTTTATAATCTGTAAGTTATTTGTTTGTGAACTGGTTTATGGACCATAGTCGATGGACGATAGACCATAGATGATGGACGTCAGTTGATAGATAAAAATTGGGGTTTTAGTGACAAATAAGTGTAAATCAAAACATCAAATTCAACCATAAATTGAATAATTACATAATATTTCAAAACAAAAAAAGGTCAGCTTTCGCCAACCTTTTTATAAATAATTATGAGAATTTGCCTAACGCTATCAACTATCAACTAACAATTATCAACTAATAGCTATTACCCTTTTTATTTCAGGAATGGCATTTTTAATACCATTTTCTATGCCTGCTTTCATGGTTATATGGCTTATGTTACAACTGCTACAATTCCCTGTTAAACGTAATTGAACTTCCATATCATCTGTAATATCAATCAATTCTACATCACCACCATCGGCTTGTAAAAATGGACGCATGCTGTTTAAGGCTATCTCCACTTTTTCTCTCATCAATTCATTCATCTTTTAGTTTCTGCTTTTTTTTTCAAATATAAACTTTTTGAAATTATTCAGCGCTAACAGTTTTTTCAGTTGAATTTATAATTGAAACTAACTGAGCCACATTCTGAGCTATTTTTTCAAATGCTTTAAATGCTGGTTTAGTTTGATCTAATGCAGCAGGAATTCCAACATCGCCTCCTTCACGAATACTCATATAAATAGGTACTTGACCTAATAAACTTACGTTTAATTCACTTGCCATATTTCTTCCACCATCTTTACCAAAAATATAATATTTGTTATCGGGTAATTCATCAGGAGTAAAATAGGCCATGTTTTCCACCAATCCTAAAATTGGAACTTTAACCGGTGTCATGCTAAACATGGTGGCGGCTTTATAAGCATCGGCAAGCGCAATGGCTTGTGGAGTTGTAACCATTACCACACCGGTTAATGGAACAATTTGCAACATGGTTAAATGAATGTCGCCAGTTCCAGGAGGTAAATCCAAAATCAAATAATCTAATTCACCCCAATCGCAATCACTTACAAACTGGCGCAATGCCGATGAAACCATTGGCCCGCGCCAAACTACTGCTTGCTCTGGTTTAATTAAAAAACCTATCGATAATAATTTGATTCCAAATTTTTCAATTGGCACCATTAATTGTTTTCCATCTACATCGCGCATTAACGGTTGCGTATCCATTTCGCCAAACATCATTGGAATGCTTGGACCATAAATATCGGCATCTAACAAACCAACTTTTGCACCTGTGGCTGCTAGCGCAATGGCTAAATTACTTGAAACAGAACTTTTTCCAACTCCACCTTTTCCACTAGCTACTGCAATAATATTTTTAACACCAGGAAGTGTTAATTTATCAGCACGATTTGAAGAAACATTGGCAGTCATAGTAACTTTAACCACTGCTTGGTCATTCACCAATTGATGAATGGCATCCACACAATCTTTCTCAATTTTTTCTTTTAAAGGACAAGCAGGTGTGGTTAAAACCACAATGAAACTAACCGTTAACCCATCAATTACTATATCTTGAATCATGTTCAATGTAACCAAATCCTTGTGTAAATCGGGCTCTTGAACTGTGCTTAAAGCTTTTAAAACATCTTCTTTATTTATCATTTTTCTGAAACTTAATTGGTGCAAATAAATGCTTTTTATTGTCTAATATTTTTGTGATTTTTAAAGTAAATAATAATGACTTGGTTATAAAACATAAAAGTATGTTTGTATGAAATAATCTTCTAAGTGATTAATAAAGGATTCCCAACTATAATAATTTGAACCACATAGGCACATAGAAAACATAGTTTGTAGTTTGTTTAATTCCTTACCAATCAATTTTTTTAGTTATTTGAAAAATACAAAAAAGATGCATTGGTGTCTGATAAGAAAATTTTAAGTTCGAGGCTTGCGAAGCTAGAAAAATGGGAGTTTACTGCCTGTACTGAGCGGAGTCGAAGTATAGTAAATGACCATTTTTATGGCGAGCATAACGAAGAAATTGGATTTTTCTTGCAGACACTAACTACAAAAACTCAAAACCTATATCCGTTCTAAAATACTTCCCTTCAAAACTAATATTTTCAGCTGTTTTCATCGATTTTGAAACTGCTTCGCTCAATGAATTCCCCAAAGATGTAACAGCTAAAACTCGCCCGCCATTAGAAACTATATCGTTGTTATTATTCAAAGCTGTTCCCGCATGAAACAACATAGAATTATTTGTAGTCTCTAAGTTTGTCATTACTTTTCCTTTTTCATAATCACCAGGATAACCAGCTGAAACCAACATAACTGTAGCTGCATTTTGTGTGCTAATTTTTAAATCAATTTCATGTAATTTTCCTTTGGCAGTAGCCACCATTAATTCCACAAAATCCGTTTCAATTAAAGGCAAAACAGTTTCCGTTTCAGGATCCCCCATTCGGCAATTATACTCAATAACCACAGGCTCTTCCCCTACTTTAATTAAGCCAATAAATATAAAACCTACATATTTTATGTTTTCGTTATTAAGTCCGATTATGGTTGGTTCAATAATTTTGGTTATTACCTTTTGCATAAACTCATGGTTGGCAAAAGGAACTGGAGAAATAGCGCCCATTCCACCCGTGTTTAAACCAGTTTCGCCCACTCCTATTCGTTTATAATCTTTTGCTGTTGGCAATATTTTATAAGAATTTCCGTCACTTAAAACAAAAACCGACAATTCGATTCCAGTCAAAAATTCTTCAATCACCACTTTGCTGCTTGCCGCACCAAACTTTTTATCGCTAATCATTTGTTGCAATTCACTGGTGGCTTCTTCCAAAGTTTGACATATTAAAACTCCTTTACCGGCTGCCAATCCATCGGCTTTTAGCACAATTGGCATTTTTTGCGTTTTTAAATATGCTATGCCTTCATTTAAATTATCGCTGGTAAAAGTTTGGTAAGCTGCTGTTGGAATATTATTTTTATACATAAAAGCTTTGCTCCAATCTTTACTAGCTTCCATGGTTGCTCCCATTTTATCGGGGCCAATAAATAATATGTTTTTTAAGTTTTCATTGGCTTCAAAATAATCGCGCATGCCCAATACCAAAGGTTCTTCAGGACCAACGATTAATAATTCAACATTATTTTCGATGCAAAATTGACCAACCGCTTCAAAATCATTTGGATTCATTTTTACGTTTTTTCCAAATTCAGAAGTTCCTGCATTGCCAGGGGCAATAAAAAGTTGGGTACACAAGGTGCTTTGAGACAGCTTATAAGCAAAAGCATGCTCACGTCCGCCAGCACCAATCAATAAAATATTCATGGAGCAAATATATCATTTCAAAAATGTTTTTTTTTTAAAACACTTTTGAAATGATGAATATTAGGAAGGATAGATTATCTGTTTTTAATTAACAATGGTTATTGTCCTCACTAAGAGACTCAACAACATCAGAATTTGTTTTACCTATTATTATAATTAGCAGGATTTTTGTAAGCGTGAATAACAGCAAGAATAATTATTTGTTGTTTAGCATCATCAATCAGATAATGAATATGATAAGGAAATTGTTTTAGTAACAGAGTCCTTACAACTTTATATTTTATTTGAAAACCAACTGGAGTTTTTGCAATATGTTCTTTGGCTTCTCGAACACGAAATAAAAACTGTTTGGCAAGTTCAGGATTAATTTTTTTGTAATAATCTGTAGCATTAATAATATCAAGCCTTACAGCAGGCCTGTTTACGAAAGTATAGCTCACAAACTTTTTTCAATATCATCAATGGTTTTATCAAAATCAGCTAAATCCTTTGAGTTTTTGTAATAATCGTTCAAGCGTTCATCAATAATTTGTTTTTGCCAAGGAGAAAATTCTACCACATTTTCCGCTTCTTCCTTTTGTAATTCGGTGTACTTTGTTTTTAAATATTGCCATTCCTCAATAGGAATAAATACACCTGTAGTATTACCTCTGTTATCGTGAATAAATTGTAGTGTCATAGTTTTAAATATATTTATTTGAGCAAATCTTTTAAATTTCTACTATTCAAAATTTTTGAAATTGCTGATATCTTTCAGAGCAAATATACAATCCTTACTTGATAAAATATAATTGTTTCAAGAAAGTGTAAATTCAA
>CAIUQQ010000076.1 GCA_903901345.1 uncultured Bacteroidota bacterium
AAAAATATTTTTTAAATTGACAACAATAAAAATGTCAAGATTTTGATTAAAAACCAAACGTTACTTCAAGACAGCTTTGATTTCAAAAAATTATTATAATCAACGTTTTGATTTTTCTTTATCTAGTAAATATTTAAAGAAAAGCTTATTTTCTTCTAAAAAACTAGATTTAAATTTTGTTTTTCAAAATTGTTTAATTAAACCTGAATTGAAACTTACAATTTTATTATGAAGATTAAATTTTTTCAGAACAAGTTTTGATACTCAAAACTTTTTAAAAAAGGATAAATTTATATTAAATAATAAACTTTGAAAAAATGAAAATTATGTCTTGCAAAAAGGTGATACTATTCTACTGCCAAAATCTTTTAATATACGTTATAATAAAAAACTAAAAATTAAATCAAGACTCTTTTATAATTATATTGATATTGATTTTTTCTCAAATACAATAATAATCTTGAAATCTTTTAATGAATTATTAAATGAAAATTTTTTTCTTGAGCTAGATAATAAAAAGTTTGATGTACAAGATCTTCGCTCATATTTTCAATAATTGTTTATTCTATTTATTCGGAATATAGCATAATTGGTAGTGTACTTGTTTTGGGAACAAGAAGTTGTGTGTTCAAATCGCACTATTCCGACTTTTAATAATCATTAGTCGATTTCTAAGCTATTTTATAAAAAAGATACTTTTAAAAAAATTAATTTGATTTTTTATGTTAAGTTTAAGTCAAAATATTTATAAATTTTCTTCTCGTTGATTGTTTTCCACAAATCACAAAGATATTGGAATTCTTTACTTATTATTTGGTGGATTTTCTGGAGTGTTAGGAACCACAATGTCCATACTGATTCGTTTAGAATTATCACAGCCTGGGAGTCAAATTCTTTTAGGTAATCATCAATTATACAATGTTTTAGTTACTGGACATGCTATATTAATGATTTTCTTTATGGTAATGCCCATTTTAATTGGAGGTTTTGGTAACTTTTTTGTTCCATTAATGATAGGAGCACCTGATATGGCCTTTCCAAGAATGAATAATATTTCTTTTTGATTATTAGTTCCATCTTTATTTTTAATTGTATCATCAACTTTAGTTGAAGCTGGAGCTGGTACAGGTTGAACAGTTTATCCTCCATTAAGCAGCGCATTAGCGCATTCTGGTCCTTCTGTAGATTTAGCTATATTTAGTTTACATCTTTCAGGAGCAGCTTCTATCTTAGGTTCAATTAATTTTATTACAACAATTTTCAATATGAGAGCTCCAGGAATTACAATGCATAGATTGCCCTTATACGTTTGATCTGTTTTAGTAACTTCTTTTTTATTATTACTTTCTTTACCTGTATTAGGAGGTGCAATAACTATGTTATTAACTGATAGAAATTTTAATACAACTTTTTTTGATCCTGCAGGAGGAGGAGATCCTATTCTATTTCAACATTTATTTTGATTTTTTGGTCACCCTGAAGTCTATATTCTGATTTTACCCGGATTCGGTATGATCAGTCATATCGTATCAAAATATTCAAATAAACCAGTTTTCGGTTATTTAGGAATGGTTTATGCAATGGTTTCAATCGGATTACTGGGTTTTATTGTTTGAGCACATCACATGTATACTGTAGGATTAGATGTTGACACTAGAGCTTATTTTACTGCTGCTACAATGATTATTGCAGTTCCAACAGGTATAAAAGTGTTTAGTTGAATTGCAACAATGTGAGGCGGTGAAATTCGTTTTGAAACTCCTATGCTATTTGCTCTAGGTTTTATTTTTCTTTTCACTTTAGGAGGTTTAACAGGAGTTATTTTATCAAACTCTGGTATTAATGCTGTAATGCATGATACTTATTATGTAGTTGCACATTTCCATTACGTTTTATCTATGGGAGCTGTATTTGCTATTTTTGCAGGTTGATATCATTGAATTGAAAAAATGACTGGATTGCGTTACCCTGAAATTTTAGGTCAAATTCATTTTTGAATGTTTTTTGTAGGTGTAAACATAACTTTTTTTCCAATGCACTTTCTAGGTTTAGCTGGTATGCCAAGAAGAATTCCAGATTACCCTGATGCTTATGCAGGATGAAATTCTGTTGCATCTTTTGGTTCTTATATCTCTGCGATTTCAGCGATATTCTTTTTTTATATTGTATATGTTACTTTAACAAGTAATACTATTTCTTCAAAAAAAAAAGTGCATTAATTATAATAAAAACGTGGGCCTAATTAACTTTTAATTTATATAAAAAAACTTATGCATTTTATTAAACAAATTATAAGATTCACATCTAAATTAGATGCTGCAGAATCGTGACAGCTAGGAGTGCAAGACTCTGCAACTCCAACCGTAGAGGGTATGAGTCATTTTCACGATTATTTAATGCTTTACGTAATTCTTATAGGTATAGTTGTGTTTTGAATGTTATATAAGATTATCGTTGTTTTTGATAAAGCAAAAAATCCTCAAATAAATATTTTTACACATTCTAGTGTTTTAGAAATTATTTGAACTATAATTCCGGCATTTATATTAGTTTTATTAGCTGTTCCTTCATTTGCTCTTCTTTATTCTCTTGATGAAATAATAGATCCTTCATTAACTTTAAAAGTAGTAGGACATCAATGATATTGAAGTTATGAATATTCTGATTATGTAACTTCTTTAGGAGAAAGTTTAAATTTTGATTCTTATATGATTGCAACTAATGACTTGACAACTGGATCCTTTAGATTATTAGAAGTAGATAATAGAGTAATTCTTCCTACTAGGACTCATATCAGACTTTTAGTTACAGCAGCAGATGTTCTTCATAGTTGAGCAGTGCCTTCGTTTGGAATCAAAGTCGACGCGTGCCCTGGACGTTTAAGTCAAGCCTCTCTTTTTATAAAACGTGATGGTACTTATTATGGTCAATGTAGTGAAATTTGTGGTGTTAATCATGGTTTTATGCCTATTGTAGTAAAAAGTGTATCTACTGAAACTTTCGCTTCTTGAATATCACAAAAAATTTCTTCTTAATACAAAATTTTCAAATAAATGTATAGCTTAGTTGGTAGAGCAACGGACTTTTAATCTGTAGGTCTCGGGTTCGAATCCCGGTACATTTAAACTTTTTTTTAATTTTAAATTAAAAATTTAATTTTTCTTTTAACTAAAAATATAAAAATGGATGCAATTTAATTTTAATGAAAAAACATTCTTAGCTTAATAGGATAGAGCCTTGGTTTTCTAAACCAATGGTTATTGGTTCAAATCCAATAGAATGTATTTAGTCTAAATAGCTCAGAGGTAGAGCGTCGGATTGAAAATCCGAATGTCAGTGGTTCAAACCCACTTTTAGACATTAGAAAATTTTTTAACAAACTATGAAAATATCTAAATTAAACCCAACTTCACCCGGTTGCAGGCATCAAATAATAATAAATAAAAATTTATTAATTATAAATAATATATTTATAAAAAGTCTTAATTCAGGATTTAACAAAAATAGCGGTCGTTCAAATCAAACCGGAAATATTACAGTTTGGCATAAAGGAGGAGGATGTAAAAAATTATATCGAAAACTAAATTTTACAGACATTGAATCAACTACAATAACTTTATCAAATTGTTATGACCCTTATAGAAATTCTTTTATCTCACTAAGATTTAACTTAGCAGAGAAAAAATTTGACGTAGTAACTATGACTAATTTTGTTTTTCCTGGAAGTTTAAGTTATTCAGGAATAAAATTTAGTGAATTAAAGTTAGGATTTCGAACTTTACTATTAAATATTCCAACAGGTTCTTTTATTCATAATTTGAGTTTAAAAAAGAATAAAATTATTTTTGCACGTTCAGCAGGTAACTTTTGTCAAATTATTCAAAAAAGAGAAGATTTATTTAAAATACGTTTACCCTCCGGTAAATTTTTAGATATTATTGATATAGAAAACTCTTCTGGAACTATTGGAATTGTATCAAATTTAGAACAGAAACAAATCTGTTTAGGTAAAGCAGGAAAAAATCGTGCCCGTGGAATAAGACCAACAGTTAGGGGTATTGCTATGAATCCTGTTGATCACCCACATGGAGGTAGAACAAATGGGGGTATGAATCCCGTTAGCCCGTGAGGAATTCCAACAAAAGGTAAACGAACAAAAAAAAACTAATCTAGAGTCTTATGGGTCAAAAAGCAAATTTGCAAACCTTACGAAATTCGTTAAAAAATCCATTATCTTTAGCTACAAAT
>CAIUQQ010000077.1 GCA_903901345.1 uncultured Bacteroidota bacterium
AAGTAATATCCATACCATTAATTCTACTTACTTTTTCAATTACTATTTCAGGGAAAATAATTTGTTCTGTAATACCCATAGTATAATTACCACGACCATCAAAACCTTTATCATTTAATCCTGCAAAATCTCTAACACGAGGTAAAGATACAGCAATTAATCTATCTAAAAATTCATACATTCTTTCTCCTCTTAACGTAACCCGAGCTCCAATAGGAACATTTTTACGTAATTTAAAATTAGAAATATCTTTCTTAGATTTTGTACCAACTGCTTTTTGACCACTAATAGTTGTCATTTCAAGCAATGCTTGGTCAATTATTTTCTTATCTGAAACTGCAGCACCAACACCTTGGTTTAAACAAATTTTAAGTAATTTGGGTACTTGCATTACATTTTTGTAGCCAAACTTTTCTATCATAGCAGGTTTTATCTTTGCATCATAGTCAAGTTTTAATCTAGGAACGTATGTTGTAGTCATGTTCTTAATTAATTATATCTTTATTTTCCGATTTTTTTGAAAATCTAACAGTTTTACCTTCTTCGTTTTTCATACGACCAACTTTAGTAGCTACTTCATTTTTATCTAAAACAGCTAAATTGCTAATATGAATAGGTGCTTCTTTTTTAATAATACCACCTTGTTGATTTTGAGCGTTAGGTTTAGTATGACGACTAACAATGTTAATACCTTCAACAATAGCTCTATTAGTATCCGTAATAATTTCTAATACTTTACCAGTTTTGCCTTTATCATCACCAGCAATTATCTTTACGCGATCATCTTTCTTAATGCGTAATTTAATTTTTACTTTTTGTTTCTTTTCCATGATTATAATACCTCCGGTGCTAATGAAACGATTTTCATGAATTGTTTTTCTCTTAATTCACGGGCTACAGGGCCAAAAATACGAGTAGCACGAGGTTCATCTTGAGCATTTAATAATACACAAGCATTATCGTCAAAACGAATATAAGAACCATCGGCTCTACGAATTTCTTTTTTTGTCCTAACAACAACAGCTTTTGAAACTGCACTTTTTTTAACTCCACCAGAAGGTAAAGCTGATTTTACTGTTACGACAATTTTATCGCCTACAGAAGCATATCTTCTTCCAGTACCTCCAAGAACTCGGATACATAATACCTCACGAGCTCCACTGTTATCGGCTACTTTTAGTCTTGATTCTTGTTGTATCATTTTATTTAGCTTTTTCTACTATTTCTACTAATCTCCAACGTTTATCTTTACTTAATGGTCTAGTTTCCATTAATTTAACGACATCGTTAATACTACTTTCGTTTTTCTCATCATGAGCTTTAAAAGTAGAAGTCATTTTTATAAATTTACCGTATTTTGGGTGCATAACTTTACGTTCTACAGAAACAACAATTGTCTTTTGCATTTTGTTGCTTACTACTTTCCCAACTATAACTTTACGTGAATTTCTGTTTTCTGCTGTTATTTCCATTTTATTATAGTTATATTAAGCAGTAGCTAATTGACGAGATCTTTTTTCAGTAAGAATTCGTGCAATAGTTTTTTTGCTTTCGTTTATTAATTTTGGATTTTCTATTGGAGATACAGCATTTTGAAGAGTCATTTTTGTTAAATTTAACTTTTCATCTTTAAAAGCAATATTCAATTCTTTTTCCGATAATTCTTTAATTTCTTTATTATTCATAACTAGTTTCCGTTATAATCTGGTTTAACAATAAATTTAGTAACAACTGGTAATTTTTGAGATGCTAAACGCATAGCTTCTTTAGCAGTTTCCATTGAAACACCTTCAGCTTCAAAAATTATTGTTCCTGGTTTACAAACAGCAACCCAAAATTCAGGAGCTCCTTTACCTTTTCCCATACGAACCTCTGCAGGTTTTCTAGTCATTGGCTTATCAGGGAAAACTCTAATCCAAACTTGACCTTCTCTTTTCATGAAACGATTTAAAGCAACACGAGCAGCTTCAATCTGTTTAGACGTTAAAAAACAAGTATCAAGTGCTTTTAAACCAAATGATCCAAAGGCTACAGTAAATCCTCTAGAGGCATTACCTTTAACTTTACCTTTTTGTTGTTTTCTAAATTTTGTTTTTTTAGGCTGTAACATTTTTACAGTTATTTATTAATATTGATAAAACTAATTTATTTATTTTCTCTTCTTGGTTTTCTATCACCAGGTTTTCCAGCACCACCACGACTGTCTCTTCTGTCGTCTCTTCTATCACCTCTTCTATCTGGACGTTGGTTTTGACCTTTTACTTCAGCTACACCTTGATTAGGAGATAAATCTCTTTTACCATAAATTTCACCTTTACAGATCCAAACTTTTATACCAATTTTTCCATATACAGTTAATGCTTCAGCAATTGTATAATCAATGTCAGCACGTAAAGTGTGTAATGGAGTTCTACCTTCTTTATAAGATTCAGAACGAGCCATTTCAGCTCCACCTAAACGACCACTAATCATAACTTTGATACCTTCAGCACCCATTTTCATGGTATTTTGAATAGCACCTTTAAGCGCTCTTTTGTATGAAACACGAGCTTCAATTTGGCTAGCAATTTGCTCACCAACTAAAACTGCATCTAACTCAGGACGTTTAATTTCAAAGATATTAATAGCAACGTCTTTTTTAGTTAGCTTTTTAATTTCTTCTTTAATTTTGTCAACTTCAGTTCCACCTTTACCAATGATAATACCAGGGCGAGAAGTATGAATAGTAATGATTATACGTTTAATAGTACGCTCAATTACAATTTTAGACATACCTGCTTTAACTATACGAGCACGTAAATATTTTCTAATTTTTTCGTCTTCTATTAGTTTTTCAGCAAAATTCTTACCTCCAAACCAATTGCTTTCCCAGCCTCTAATTATTCCTAAACGTAATGCTATCGGATTTACCTTTTGTCCCATTATATTTTAGAGTTTTCTTTATCGTTAGTTGTTTCTACTGAATTATTTATAACCATACTGTCAACTATTAAAGTAACATGGTTAGAACGTTTACGAATTCTGTGTGCACGTCCTTGAGGAGCAGGTAAAACACGTTTCATCATTGTTCCACAATCAACAAAAATTGTTTTAACAAATAACTCATTGCTTTCAGCACGAGAACCTTCATTCTTTTGCTCCCAATTTGCTATTGCACTACGTAATAATTTTTCAACGCGATGTGCACTTTCTTTTTTATTATTGAAACGTAAAGTGTTAAAAGCTTCTTCCACTTTTTTACCACGTATCAAATCCACAACTAATCTCATTTTACGAGGAGAGGTAGGACAATTATTTAATTTTGCAACTGCTTCCATTACTAATCTTTCTTAACTGGATGTGATTTAAATGTACGTGTAGGAGAAAATTCACCTAATTTATGACCAACCATATTTTCAGTTACATAAACAGGTATAAATTTATTGCCATTATGAACAGCAAAAGTATGTCCTACAAATTCTGGAGATATCATTGATCTGCGACTCCAAGTTTTAATTACAGATTTTTTCTTAGCCTCATTCATAACATCAACCTTTTTTTCAAGTTTGAAATCAATGAAAGGACCTTTTTTTAGTGAACGAGCCATATTCTATTACTTCTTACGCTTTTCGATGATAAATCTATTTGAATATTTTTTAGGTGTACGTGTTTTGTAACCTTTTGATTTAATACCGTTACGAGAACGAGGATGTCCACCAGAAGCTCTACCTTCACCACCACCCATTGGATGATCTACTGGATTCATAGCTACAGGACGAGTACGTGGTCTTACACCTCTCCATCTGTTAGCACCAGCTTTACCTTTTCTTTCTAAATTATGATCTGGATTTGAAACTTGACCAATTGTAGCAGAACAAGCTACTAAAATCATACGAGTTTCACTTGATGCTAATTTTACAGTAGCATAACGTCCATCTCTATTTAATAATTGAGCAAAAGAACCTGCGGAACGAACTAATTTACCACCTTTACCTGGTAATAATTCAATATTATGAATTAATGAACCTAAAGGTATTTCTGAAATAGGCAATGTATTACCAATTTCTGGAGGTGAACCTGCTCCGCTTTGAACTACTTGTCCAACTTGTAAATTTTTTGGCGATAAAATATAACTTTTTTCACCATCTGCATATTGAATTAAAGCAATACGAGCAGAACGATTTGGATCATACTCTATTGTTAATACATTAGCCTCACCAGCTTTAGATCTTTTAAAATCTACTAGTCTATATTTTCTTTTATGACCACCACCTACGTAGCGAATTGTCATTTTTCCAGTATTATTTCTACCACCAGATTTATTTAACGGAAATGTTAAAGATTTTTCTGGTTTTGAGGCTGTTAATTCCTCAAAAGTATTAGCAGACTTAAAACGTGTGCCTGGAGTTATCGGGTTAAATTTTCTAATTCCCATTTTGTTTATTAAACGTTTTGGAAGAAGTCAATTTTTTGATCTTCTTTAAGTGTAACAATAGCCTTTTTAAAAGCTGTTCTTTTGCCAGAAAACTGACCGCGTTTAGTTGATCTTGATTTTACTTTACCAGCATAAACCATAGTACTAATACCAGTTACGTTTACACTATATATTTTTTCAATTTCACTAATAATTTCAGGTTTTGAAGCTTTTTTCTCAACGATAAAAGCAAACTGATTAAATTTTTCGCTTAAGCGATTAAATTTTTCAGTGATAAGTGGCTTTTTAAGAATACCCATTACTTAATTTTATTAAAAAGGTTATCAATAACTCCTAAAGAATTTTCAATTAAAATTACTTTTTGAGCATCCAAAATTTCATAAGTATTTACATCAGAAACAGTAACAACCTTAGTTCTTGGTAAATTACGACTTGATTTGTAAATAAAATCATTGTAATCAGCCATAATTAATAATGTTTTAGCATTACTCAATTTAAGGTTACTTAAAATATTGATATAATTTTTTGTGTTAGCAGAATCAAAAGTAAAATTCTCTAAAACTGTAATATTGTTATCTTTAGCTTTGTAAGCAAATGCAGACATTCTAGCTAATTGTTTCAATTTTTTATTTAATTTAAAGCTGTAATCTCTTGGTCTTGGACCAAAAATACGAGCACCACCTACTCTAGTTCCAGATTTAATACTTCCCTTACGAGAACCACCGGTACCTTTTTGACGATGAAGTTTTTTAGTTGATCCACTAATCTGACTTTTTTCTAAAGCAGAATGAGTTCCTTGACGTTGGTTAGCTAAAAATTGTTTAATGTCTAAATATATTGCATGATCGTTAGGTTCTATTCCAAAAATGTCTTGGCTTAAAACTACTTTACGACCAGTATCAGTTCCCTGTGTATTTAATATTGCTAATTCCATCCTTCTTATTTCTCCAATAATATAAATGAACCTTTAGCACCAGGAATAGATCCTTTAATTACCAAAAGATTCTGCTCTTTCAACACTTTTAAAATTTGAAGATTTGTTTTCTTCACTCTAACTCCACCCATTCTACCAGCCATTCTCATGCCTTTGAATACTTTAGAAGGATCTGAAGATGCACCAATTGAACCTGGAGCTCTTTGACGATCATGTTGACCGTGGGTAGCCATTCCAACACCAGCAAATCCATGTCTTTTAACAACACCTTGAAAACCTTTTCCTTTTGAAGTACCAACAACATCAACAAACTCACCAACTTCAAACAAATCAGCCATCAATACATCACCTAATGTTAAAGGAATTTCAAAGCCTTTAAATTCGACAATTTTTCTTTTAGCAGTTGTATTTGCTTTTTTAAATATTCCTTTTAGTGCAGCGGGTGTGTTTTTTTCCTTTGCATCACCATACGCTAATTGAATAGCATTGTAACCATCAGTTTCTACAGTTTTAACCTGTGTAACAACATTTGGTCCTACTTCAACCACGGTGCAAGCCATTTGCTTACCATCTTGGTTAAATACGCTAGTCATACCTACTTTTCTTCCTATCAATCCTGACATAATCTATCTGTCTAAATTTCTTTTAATAATTGATCAAACTTTAATTTCAACATCAACACCACTTGGCAATTCAAGCTTCATAAGAGCATCTACTGTTTTAGCAGTGCTACTATAAATATCAAGAATGCGTTTGTATGAACATAATTGAAACTGTTCTCTAGCCTTTTTGTTTACGTGAGGCGAACGTAATACTGTATAAATTTTCTTTTGTGTTGGAAGAGGTATTGGACCACTTACAATAGCACCAGTGCTTTTTACAGTTTTAACGATTTTTTCTGCTGACTTGTCAACTAGATTATAATCGAAACTTTTTAACTTAATTCTTATTTTTTGGCTCACAATTATTATATTATTAAGCTTATGCTTTTCCGTTAACTTTTGCTAATACTTCTTCTTGAACATTTCTAGGAGCTTCAGCGAAGTGACTAAATTCCATTGTAGATGATGCACGTCCAGAAGATAAGGTTCTAAGTTGAGTTACATACCCAAACATTTCAGCTAAAGGTACTTTTGCTCTAACAACTTGTGCTCCCGCTCTACTATCCATTCCTTCTAATTGTCCACGTCTTCTATTTAAATCACCAATTATATCACCCATATTTTCTTCTGGGGTCAAAACTTCTAATTTCATTATTGGTTCAAGTAATACAGGTTTTGCTTTTCTAGATGCTTCTTTAAAAGCAATTTTAGCACAAAGTTCAAAACTCATTGAATCTGAATCCACAGCGTGAAATGATCCATCAAATAATCTAACTTTTAAACTTTCAACTGCAAATCCAGCTAAAACACCATTATTCATAGCTGCTTTAAATCCTTTTTCTACAGAAGGAATAAATTCTTTTGGAATTGATCCTCCTACTATTTCATTTACAAATTCTAAACCTGATTTTTCTGGATCTCCAGGTATTAACTCAAATTGAATATCTGCAAATTTACCTCTACCACCAGATTGTTTTTTATAAGATTCTCTGTGAGTAACAGGTACTGTAATTGTTTCTTTGTATGAAACTTGTGGAGCACCTTGGTTAACTTCAACTTTAAATTCACGTCTTAATCTATCAACAATAATTTCTAAATGCAATTCACCCATTCCTGAAATAATTGTTTGTCCAGAATCTTCATCTGTTTTAACACGGAATGTAGGATCTTCTTCAGCTAATTTAGCTAATGACATACCTAATTTATCAGAATCTGTTTGAGTTTTTGGTTCAACCGCTAAACCAATAACTGGTTCAGGGAAATTCATTGACTCCAATACTATTGGGAATTTTTCATCACTAAGAGTATCACCTGTTTTTATATCTTTAAATCCAACTGCAGCTCCAATATCTCCAGCACCTAAGCTTTCGATTGGATTTTGCTTATTAGCATGCATTTGGAAAATACGTGAAATACGTTCTTTATTTCCACTTCTATTATTAAGAACATAAGAACCAGCATCTAATTTACCAGAATATGCTCTCATAAATGCTAATCTACCAACAAAAGGATCTGTTGCAATTTTAAATGCTAAAGCAGCAAAAGGTTCGTTGTAATCTGGTTTACGAGTTTCCTCAGCACCAGTATCAGGATTTGTACCTATTACTTCTTTTCTATCCATTGGACTTGGCATTAATTCCATAACCAAATCCAACATTGTTTGAACGCCTTTATTTTTGAAAGAAGAACCACATACCATAGGTACAATCTTCATATCTAAACAAGCTTTACGCAAGGCATCTAATATTTCTCTTTCAGAAATTGAAGAAGGATCATCAAAGAATTTAACTAATAAATTATCATCATATTCTGAAACTGCTTCTAACAATTTTTCTCTCCACTCTAAAGCCTCGTCCATCATATCTGCTGGAATTGGAACTTCTTTGTAAGTCATACCTTTATCATGCTCATTCCAAACCATTCCTCTGAAATTAATTAAATCAATAACTCCAGTAAAATTGTCTTCTGCACCAATTGGTAATTGTAAAGGAACTGCATTACTTCCTAACATATCGCGAACTTGTTTCACAACCATTAAGAAATCTGCTCCAGCTCTATCCATTTTGTTAACAAAACCAATACGAGCTACATTGTAATTATTAGCTAGTCTCCAGTTAGTTTCAGATTGAGGTTCCACACCATCAACAGCACTAAATAAAAATACTAAACCATCCAAAACACGTAAAGAACGATTAACTTCTACTGTAAAATCAACGTGACCAGGAGTATCAATAATATTGATATGGTATTGTTGATCACGGTACTTCCAAAAAACGGTAGTAGCCGCAGAAGTAATTGTTATACCTCTTTCTTGTTCTTGAACCATCCAGTCCATAGTAGCAGCACCATCATGAACTTCACCAATTTTATGGTTTACTCCAGAATAGTACAAAATACGCTCAGTTGTAGTGGTTTTACCCGCATCAATATGAGCTGCAATTCCTATGTTTCTTGTATATTTTAAGTCGCGAGACATTATATTTACTCTTGTTTAATTATTTATGATAACTTAAAGTGAGAGAATGCTTTATTAGCGTCAGCCATTTTATGCGTATCTTCTCTTTTCTTAACTGATGCACCTTCATTTTTTGAAGCAGCGATAATTTCAGCAGCCAATTTATCTGACATAGATTTCTCACTACGTCTACGGGCATATAAAATTAACCATTTCATTCCAACAGCTACTTTTCTGTCAGCAGGAACTTCAATAGGAATTTGAAAGGTAGACCCTCCAACTCTTCTTGCTTTTACCTCAACAGAAGGCATAATGTTGTTTAATGCTTTTTTCCATACATCGATTCCGCGTTCTTGCAATTTTGCTTCTACTTTATCTAATGCATCATAAAATATGGTAAAAGAAGTATTCTTCTTTCCGCTCCACATCATATTATTTACAAACCTTGTAACCAAAGTATCATTAAACTTTGGATCAGGTGTTAAAATGCGTTTTTTAGGTTTTGATTTTCTCATTGTAATCTATCGCTTATCTAGCTACTAAATTATTTCTTCTTTTTGCCTTTGGCGTCTGCTGCAGGAGCTGCTCCTGGTTTAGGACGTTTAGTTCCATATTTAGATCTTTGTTGTGTTCTTCCTTCAACACCTGCGGTATCTAGTGCACCACGAACAATGTGATATCTTACACCTGGTAAATCTTTTACACGACCACCACGTACTAGAACAATTGAATGCTCTTGTAAATTGTGACCTTCTCCAGGAATGTATGCGTTTACTTCATTTCCGTTAGTTAAACGAACACGAGCAACTTTACGCATTGCTGAATTTGGTTTTTTTGGCGTAGTAGTATAAACACGAGTACAAACACCTCTACGTTGAGGACAGTTGTCAAGTGCTGGTGATTTACTTTTAAAAACCACATCGGTACGACCTTTTCTAATAAGCTGTTGTATAGTTGGCATATTAATTAAATACTTATAAACCTTTTTTTAAGGGCTGCAAAGGTAGATGAATAATCGAGCAAAACAAATGCGCAACAAAAAATATTTTAACAAAGAATATAAAATACAATTTGCTGAGCGGGTTGAATCGAAAAATTAACCATCAGACAATGCCGCTTGGGACTTTTCCCGTTTAAAGGGGGTGCAAATATAATTTTCTTATTTACTAATACAAGTATTATTCAAAAAAAATATTATTTTATTTTGAAATCAAATAAAGCCAAATAGTTACGCATAAAAAAAATCGCTTAAAAAGCGATTTTTTGTTTTGAAAACATCTTTTGAAAATTTATTCTAAACCCCAAGCATCATATAATGCGTTGATAAATTTATTTTCTTGAATTTCCATTTTTTCATCTGCCATACAAATTTTCATAGCAAACTGAAGTAGTTTATTTCTTTCTACTGTGTTTGATATTTTAAAAAAATGTTCCGCAGTTTCTAAAAAATGATCCATTACTGCCTCTGTTGGATAAGCCATCAAAAATGCTTGTTCTTTTATTAGGTCAATTGGCTGCTTGAAGTTTTTCTCTAAAAACTCAAATAATACATCACTTTCTAATTTGTCTATTCGACCATCAGCTTTTGATAAAATCATTAATATATGAAAACCAGCTTCGGTTTTATTCATTTTACTTATAAATTGAGTAGGCATAATATTGTTTTAAATTTCAAGTGAAAGTATTGTAATTTATTAATAATGCAAGTAACTTTTCAATTATTTTTTTAAAACATTATTTTTTATCCATTTATTACAAACTAAATCAATTGTTTGGAATGAGCTTTAGTGTCTACCTTTTCAATTATTTTTTCAATTATTCCTTCCTTATTTATTACAAAAGTACTTCTTAAAATACCCATATATTTTTTTCCATACATACTTTTTTCACCCCAAGCACCAAAAGATGCTGCTACTGAATGATCATTATCTACTAATAAACTAAATGGCAATTCGTATTTTGAAATGAACTTAATATGTGAAGCCGCACTATCAGGACTTACACCTAAAATTTCGTAACCTTGCTCTTTAAAGACATGGTAATTATCTCTTAAATCGCATGCTTCGGCAGTGCAGCCAGGCGTTGAATCTTTTGGATAAAAATATAAAACCAATTTTTTATTTTTAAAATCTGCTAATGAAACTGCTTCTCCTTTTTCATTAGTGCTTGAAAATGCAGGTGCTTTATCTCCTTCTTTAAGTGTAATCATTTTTGTAGTTAGTTTTGGTTTAAAATTGTTAAAATAATTTAGAATGTAATCGGCATTTCAAATAATTTTTCTGCCACATTTCCTTTTTTATCAATAACACGAATTAGTACTTCTGGTTTTATTATAGCTGTATTATTTAATTTACTGTCTTTATTATCAGCAACTTGTTTTTTCCATATTTCGTCAAAATGGTAAGTTAAAAGATTGCTTTTGGCATCAAAATCCAATAAAATCCATTCATTATTTAAAAAACCTTCATATTTTCCTATTCCACTAAAATTATCTTTTATTTCAAAATAATAATGTAAACTATCATTTAAGGCTTCTTCAGTGTTTAAAAATATTTGTTTTATAATTGGTGCAACAGTATCAATAGTTATAAAATAATGTCCAAAATTACTTGCTTTACCTTTTACCACTCCCCCATCAAAATTGCCACCGGCACTTTTATAATTTTTTTCATCTGTAAAATAATAGGCGAGCAATAATTTACTTTCCAAATCACTTTTAACTTTTACAGGTTTTATTGAAATATCAGCTGCTTTGTGAATGGGCGCAGTTTGGTTAAATATTTTATATGTTTTACTGAATGCCTTTAGGGGTTTTGGTAAAATATCATATTTATAATACACGGTATCGTAAAGAGATTTCTCTTCAAATTCAAATGAAAAATCTTTGGTTTTTATAGTATTCTTTGTTAATGGATAAAATGCTTTTATTCCTTTTAAACTCTTTAAATAAGATACTTTTTGGATATCTGTTTTTTTATTTAAAACTTTAATGGGTAAATACAAAACAAAGAAATTTTTATTGTTGTCAATTACTTCGAATATCAAGGTATCTATCGATTTTTCGGTTAAATAAATCTTACCTTTTTCGATGTTTGTTTTATAAGTAGAAAATTCATTTCCATCATCAATAAAACATTTTTGAATTCGAAACTTTTCAGTTTTATAAAAGGGGAAATCAATATGAGCATTAATGTATTTACTTCCATTAAAAGCAAACTGATTCAATGTGTGCTTAAAAACAAGCTTTCCTTTATGTTTTAAACTGTATTCATAAATCCCTTTTTCTTCCTCCAAGTTATGAATATAATCGTAACTTTCTATTCCAAAACCATATATATCTGCATCTAATTCAATGGGTGTTTTATAAATAAATTCATTCCCATTTTCATTCAGCTTAATCATTTGCGAATGGTCTATTTTAAGTTCTTTTTTTAACAATAATCCATCACTTACAAACTTATAAATAAATACTTTTTTGATAGTTGGATTAATTGTATCAAAGGGAATAATTCCAAATAAAGTTGGATTGATAATTTTTTCTGATTTTGTATTTCTAATTTCAAAGTGAACATGTGGACCCGAACTGCCACCACTGTTTCCACTTAAGCCAATTGTATCACCTTTTTTTACCAATAAAATTGGTTTTTCAAAAACATAATCAAATTCAAATGTTTGGTTTTTATATTGATAATTATGAATCCATTCTGCAATTTTTCCTGAGTATTTTTGTAAATGCCCATAAACAGTAGTATAACCATTTGGATGGTCAATATAAATGGCTTTTCCATATCCAATACTTTGAATTTTTATACGAGAAATATATCCATCGGCACTGGCAAAAACCGGTAATCCTTCTTGCTGATTCGTGCGCAAATCCATTCCACTGTGAAAATGATTATCGCGCAGTCCACCAAAAGGCGAAACCAAGTTTGGTAAAGAATCTAAAGGATATCTGAAATAATTTTGCGGGTAATTTTGAGCGTTTGTTTCAAACAAAATAATTATGAAAACAAACAATAAACCTAATTTCCATTTTACCATATAAAAAAAATTGAACCACATAGATACATAGAAAACATAGTATTTAAAACTTCATTCAATAATTAGATAAAATGAAATAATATTTTACCATTTATTTAACCTCACAAATCAACATTGATTCATTGCCAATAAATCCTTCTAATTGATCGCCAATATTTACCTGACCAACTCCAGCTGGTGTACCTGTATAAATTAAATCGCCCACTTTTAAAGTAAAATATTGAGAAACAAAACTCACTATTTGTTCAAAAGAAAATATCATTTGCGAAGTATTTCCTTGTTGAACCAATTGTCCATTTTTTTGCAGGCTGAAATCAATATTTTTCAAATCAATGTTTTCAATATTTATAAAATTTCCTATTGGTGCCGAACCATCAAACGCTTTTGCTAATTCCCAAGGCAACCCTTTTGCTTTTAATTCATTTTGTTTGTCGCGAGCGGTAAAATCAATTCCTAAGCCAATCTCCGAAAAATAATTTCTAGCAAATTTTTCCTGAATTTTTTTACCCACTTTATTTATTTTTATAACCAATTCTATTTCATGATGCACATCGTTGCTAAAACTAGGAAGGTAAAAAGGTTCTCCATTTTTAAGCAAAGCAGTATCAGGTTTACTAAATATTACTGGATTTTCAGGAACTGCATTTCCTAATTCTTTAGCATGTTCGCT
>CAIUQQ010000078.1 GCA_903901345.1 uncultured Bacteroidota bacterium
CAAACAAAATCTATTAAAAAGAGTAGATGAAAAATGTCTGAACTATGAATGGTATGATGAATATGATTAGTTTGATTTAAAAATATCTTTTAATCTGTAAAATCAAAAAAATCATAGTTCAGACAAATAGCTTACTAAAAAAGTAACAGCAATGGGTTGATAATTTAAACTACAAACTTTGAATACCCCCTTTAAAACCTAACCCACCGTTAGGTTTTTTTTATACCCTTAACTTAAAACAGTACGATACTTTATGACCATATATGGTCACAAAGTACCATGTTTAAAATTGGTTATTTAGTACCAAAAAAAATAAAAACCAATACTTTATTTTTGAAAAAAATAAATTTAAATTAAAGAAAAAAACTTGCAGGTGCGTGAACACCCACAAGCTTTATCCCGATAAAATCGGGAATAAAAGTGTAAACCTATGCTAATAAAACTACACCCTATTTGACTACGAAAGTAGTAAAATTAAAAATTAATTGCAACAAATGTTCTTAGAGAATATTTAGCAAAAATGGACAAAAGGAATTTTTACGCCTTGGTGGTAGATTTATCTACAATTTTACTAAAAGGTATTAATAATTAGAATTATTGTAATTGTTACAGTAATTAAATAAAACTTTTAAGAAAAAATAAAATGAAAAGAGAAACATTTATAAAAAAATATGAAATAAAAAATTTAAAAAGATTTCCAATAAAGAAATTACTTGCAATGTTGGTAATAATTACTGTTTTATTAACTATTCAAATTTCTTGTCAAAAGACCGAACAAATTGCTAAAGATTCAGGTGTGGAAAATTATTTAAATGAAGCAAATAAACTAAGTTTAATTCATGATAGTGCTATTTCTTTTGCATACCACTATCCAAATTTCCTTAAACTTAATAAATGGCAAAGAGGAGATGTAGCCAGAAGTTATTTAAAAATTAATAAAATTCAGGAAGAAAAGCTAATTAAGTATTATGATTTAGAAAATATTTATAACAATGTTGATTTTAAAGATGTAAATTCTGTTACTAAATATTTAGAAGTAAATAAATTGGCAACAAACAATGTTATTAGATATGTGAAATACATATATGCAACATTGTCTGATAAATTTCAAGCTGAAACCACTTTGAAACTTATGGATGAGTATCTAGAAAAAGTTAAAGTTGACAATGAATTAACCTCTGAAGAAAAAAGAAGTATTATTATTTATATAACTATAACAAAAAACAGTGCTGTAAATTGGAGAAGTTTATTGTTATCAGCAAAAAGTAATTCATTGGCAAAATCTACTGTTTGTAATGATTGTTTAGGTAATAATTGGGGTTGGTTAGCAGCAGCTGATGGGCTCGGTGGAATTTTTGGTATATTTGTTGGTTCACCTTTAGAAGGAGCTATATTACTTTCAGCTGGCGCAACTTGTGAAATATGCCCTATGTGTTGTGATGGTACACAAGACCCATATTATAATTATCCACCTTGTTGTCCAAATCCATACTATTTTGACGGTGCAAATTGTTACTTATTTAGTCCACCTGCGGGTTCTAATCCTTTTGTACAAAACGGAAATTTTTATTGGGATGATCCAAGTCATACTTGCGTTCCTCCTGGACCACCTGCATTTTGGGACTTAGCACATTGCTGTTATCCTGTTGGAAGAGGTTACTTTTTGTTTGTTTATAATGGAGGATTTTATATTAAATGTTCACAATAAAAAAAATTGCAAACTTGTTATTAGTAATAACAACTGTTATGAGTTGTTCATTTGTTGCGAATGCACAAGAAATTACATTATTGAAAAAGAAATTGCTTAACCCAATTTATGTAAACTTAACTGAACCAAATTTCTTTGCTAGTTCTGCAACTATTTATTTTAAAACTAGCAATGATTCAACAATAAAAAATATTGGTTTTATTGGGTGTACATTACAACCTGTATTAGTTAAAAATAGTGAAGTTGATAATGCGATTAATAAGTATAAAAGACTAAAAATTAAAGCTTTAGTTTTAAAAACTAGCGCTATTTTATTATGTGTTCCTGCCATAATTACACTTTTTTGTATAAAAATGGCAACAACACCCCATTTTTATTTTATTCTGGAGGTGCTATAGCCTTGTCATTATTTGCTAAAAAATTAAATTTTGATGCCGAAAAACAATTAATTCTAACAATAAGTAAACACAACCAAACAACACACAAATGAAAAAAACATTTTTATCAACCGTCGGACTACTTTTAGTAGGCACACTTTTTTCTCAAACCTTAGAAAAAAGGTACAATAATTTATCAGTTACTTATTATAAATATAGTCAGACCGAAGATGGTTTTGCTTTTTTTGATAAAAACACAAATTCTGTTTTGGTTTTAAATGCCAATAGCCAATTAATAAAAACATTTGTATGTCCTTTTACAGATGCTAATGCATCGTTGATTTATACAAGTAAGGTAATTTTAAATAGTAATGGAAAATTTAAATTTGTTATTACTCACAACAAATCTATAACAATATATGATGAAGATCAAAAAGTATTATTCAATAGGGATTCGAGTACAATTGCCAAATTTATAAATACTTTATCTGGTCCAAAAATGGTTTTACTTTCAACTTATGGTTGGCAAGAGGTGTTTTCAATTACTGGAGAAATTTTAAAAATTAAAGAAATAAGTGGTGATAAATCGGATATTACTGCTTATCCTAATCCAACAAATCAAAATCTAACTGTTAAAATTGATAAAGAAGGAACCATTGATAATTTGATGCTAACAATTTTAGATATTAATGGTAAAGAAATAGACAATTATATTTTGGATCCAAACCTTAAGGAAGCAATAATTAACGTTGAAAGACTAAATAAAGGATTGTATTTTTATCAGTTAAAAGGTAAAGATCTCGATGCTAAACCAGAGAAATTTATTGTACAGTAAAAGCTCCTTAGACCTATAAGGTTTTAAAACCTTATAGGTCTATAACAAACCAATATTTAATGTGTCAAAAAAATTAAAAAAATATTTCAATTGAATATCCTTTAACAACAAAGAGTTTTAAATGACTATCTGGTTCTAAATTAAATACTGCTAACTTTTATTCAGCATGAAATACTGAATAGAAATTGACCAAAATAAATATTTACCTACTGTCCGTAGTCTGAAGCCAAGCCATAGCAAAGGGACTACTGATTTTAAATGAGTAAAGAGTCTTCAGACTCGTTTTTAATAAATAAACAATAAATTTGAAAAATGTCAGATAATGGATATCAAATTAGAAATCAAAATGCAATTCACTTTGTTACATTTTCAGTTGTTG
>CAIUQQ010000079.1 GCA_903901345.1 uncultured Bacteroidota bacterium
AACTTTCGCCATTATTTTTTCCAGAAATTGGAATTGAACAAATGGAAATAAAAGGCAATTTTAGTAATACCAAAAACAATATTGAAGTACTTGGATTTGTAGAATCGTTAAGAATTAATCATTACAACTTTTCTGAATTAACCTTAAAAACTGATATTAATTCCAACAATACTGCACAGTTTTTATTTGGAGTGTCAAAACTTTCACAACATGATACAATACTTGTAAAAGACTTTGCTATAAAAACCAATATTGCCGACAACAAAGCTAGTTTGGAGGTTTTAGTCGAAGATACTACCAGTATTATTTATGCAAATATTAATAGCACCGTTGATTTTTCGCCTCATTTAATTAAGCTGAACTTTAACAAATCAAATATTAATTACAGCCAATCTAATTGGAATATTAAACCAAATGGTGTTATAAATTTTTATGATTCAACAATTAAAATAGAACAATTATTATTAAGTAATTCAAACCAATTAATAGGATTAAATGGCAGGTATGATTTAAATTCTGGCAAAAAAAATATGTTGCTTTCATTAACAGATTTTGAGCTTAATAATATAAATTTATTATACCCAAAACTTTATATAAACATTGATGGAAAAGCAAATGGAAACATTACATATCAATACTTGCAAGGTCAAAATGTAATAAATGGAAATGTTGGAATAAATAATTTAAAATTAGACAATGATTCAATTGGCGATTTTGAATTAACAAGTTCTTACGATGACAAAAACAAAAGACTTAGTTTTGATGTAAGTGCTTTAAACGGAAAGCTAAATAATTTAAAAGCAAACGGATATTGGCTTTTAAACACAAATGCAATAGATGCAAATATTAGTTTAAATAATGCCAATGCAATTGCTTTTCAGCCTTTTGTAAAAGACTATATTACAATTTATGAAGGCAAATTAAGTTTAAAAGCACTAGTTAGTGGCACACTAGACAAACCTGATATAGATGGTTATTTACAAGTAAATGATTTTAAAACTAAAATAAATTATTTACAAACCATATATAATTGTTCAAGTACCATTCATTTCAATAAAAATATATTTGAAATTTCGCCTTTTTTCATGAGCGATATATATAATAATAAAGCAAAAGTAAGCGGAACTATTAATCATCATAATTTCAATGGATTTGATTTTGATATTGATATCAAAAATTTTAAAAATTTAATGGTTTTAAATACAACTAGCAGAGATAATTCACTTTATCATGGAGTTGCTTTTGGAAGTGGGAACATGACTATAAAAGGTCCGTTAAATGATGTAGCTTTAAATATAGAAGCTGAAACCGAAAAAGGTACAAAAGTAGCTATTACTCCATTTGGAGTAAGTGATGGCGAAGATGAAACTTTGATGCATTTTTATTCAAAAGATACTACCAATAAAATGGTAATTTCTAGACAACAAAGTTTAAGCGGATTTTCAATTAATTGCTTAATTAAAGCAAAACCAAATGCTGAAGTTCAAATTATATTTAATGAACAAACCGATGATAAAATAAGAGCAAAAGGCATTGGTGATATCAAATTGGAATTAACCAGACAAGGTGCTTTTAATATGTATGGTGAATATATAGTTAGTGAAGGTGATTATGTGTTTACCGCTTTAAATATTGTTCCTAAAAAGTTTATTTTACAAAAAAGTACCATCAATTGGAGTGGCGATCCACTAAATGCGCAGTTAAATATACAAGGTGTTTACAAAGTAAAAGCTACAATAAGTGAACTTACTGGAACAAGTATTAATAATCAAGGTTCTACATCAAATACTACTGAACAAAAAACAAATGTAGAAGCATTGATGAATATTCGCGGTACTTTAATACAACCTGAATATAAGTTTGATTTAAACTTCCCCGACATTGATAATTCAATGAATAGTAGCAATATTTCCGATTTAAATTTAGCAGTAAATAATTTACGAAAAGAGCCTGAAAATATGACTCAGCAAATTATTAGTTTAATTGTTTTTGGTAAATTTAGCGCTATCAATAACAATTCAAATACCGGAGGTATAAATAATAATATTGGTGTAAATACATTGTCGGAATTGGCTTCGTCTCAGGTTAGTAATATTGTAAATAAATACATTCCTAATTTCGACTTGAATTTTGATTTGCAAAACGCAATTGATCCAACAAAAAACAGAAGTGTTATTATTTCTGGTTCTACCAAATGGTTAAATAATAAGTTGGAAGTACGAGGAAGTTTTGCCACCGATAATTCACAAAACAATATTTTAGCTCAATATAATATTTCAAATAATGGTAATATAAAAGCTAGGGTTTTTAACAGATTTACTACAGACCCTATTTTCAACAGAAACATTACTACACAAGGTATTGGACTTTATTATCGTAAAGAATTTGACGGCTTAAAAGATTTATTTATAAAAAAACAATATTGATTTATTAATAAAATCAATATGATGAAAATGTGTTAAAATTAGTTCTTTGCTAACTCACAAATAGCCAAATAAGCCATTAATCCACTTCCAATTTCTAATGCATTTTCATCAATATCGAAAGTAGGCGTATGAACTGAAGAAACTATTCCTTTTTCTTCGTTTCTAGTTCCTAATCGGTAAAAGCAAGCAGGAATAATTTGACTGTAATAAGCAAAATCTTCAGCAGCCATCCAAATATCTAAATCTAGTACATTTTCAGTTCCTAAAAACTCAATTGCATGTTGCTTTACTTTTTCCGTTAATGTTTCATCATTATGTAAAAAAGGATAACCTTTCCTCACTTCAAACTCACATTTTCCACCCATGCTTTCAGCAATCATGGTGGCCATTTTTACCATTTTATCATGAGCTTCAAATCTCCATTTTTCATCCAAAGTTCTAAATGTTCCTTCCATAGTAACTTCATTAGGAATTACATTAGTTGCTCCATTTGCAATCACTTTTCCAAACGATAAAACACTAGGAATAATTGGAGAACTCATTCTACTAACTATTTGCTGTAACGATATAATTATTTGTGCGGCAATTACAACCGGATCAATATTTAATTGCGGCATTGCACCATGACCACCTTTGCCAATAACTTTTACATAAAGTTCATCGGTACTAGCCATGTATAAACCACTTTTAAAGCCAACTTTTCCAACAGGAATTAAAGGCATTACATGTTGCCCAATAATTGCACTTGCATCAGGATTTTTCAAAACGCCTTCATCTATCATAATGCTAGCACCGCCAGGTAATTTCTCCTCCCCCGGTTGAAAAATCAGTTTGATAGTTCCTTCAAATTCATCTTTTAATCTAAAAAGAATTTGAGCAGCACCTAGCAAACATGAAGTATGTACATCATGTCCGCAAGCGTGCATTACACCTTCTTTTTTAGATTTATAAGCTACATTACTAAGTTCATTAATTGGTAATGCGTCCATATCTGCTCGCAACGCAATGGTTTTAGTTGAAGGATTTTTACCTTCAATTAAGGCAACTAATCCAGTATTGGCTTTATATTCAATTTTTGAAATCCCAATATTTTCTAAAGCAATTTTAACATATTTACTTGTTTCAAATTCTTGGAACGAAAGTTCAGGATTTGCATGCAAATGTTGTCTAATATCTACAATATGTTTTTTATTTATTTTAGATATATTTTTTATGGAATCTATTAAATTGCTATTCATTTTATAAATTATTGGTTTTCAATTTTAGTAAAAAATACTTTCAAACAATGGGATTTTTTTAAATTAATAATAATTGTGGATTGTGTAAAACAAAAAAATCAGCATTTAATTTATAAAATGCTGATTTTTTTTGTACTCCGGAAGAGATTCGAACTCTCACACCTTTGCAAGCACCACCCCCTCAAGGTGGCGTGTCTACCAATTCCACCACCGAAGCATAAGCTTAGGCTGCTACTGCTGCTGCTACTTTAGTATGAATTCTGTTTTTAGCAGATAACGCTCTTTTACTACGTAATTTACCAAAACTTTTGTTTTTCATTTTTCCTTTTTTTGTTCTTAAATCACCTTTTCCCATTTTGTTGAATCGTTTAAATATTTTTCTATTTGGCAAATATAATAAAATTAACCACCTGTCAAACCTTTAAATATAACTTTGATTGGCTTTAATATAAACTCTATTGTATCAATTGTCCATTCAAAGCCATTTATGATAGATTGAAATGAAACTACTGTATAGGTAAGTAAAAAAGTAACAATTACTACTTTTATGAATCGGGTTATACTAAACATGATTTATAATGTGCTTATTTTTAACACTTCAAATTTATTTTATTTATTACAAATAAATATATCCCTTATTCACATATTTTTGAAATTGTATTTATTTAATACAAATAGCATTTATTCTAATTTTGAATAGATATTTTTAGATTTCAATTTTTTTATGAACAATCAAACTTTCAGTATAAATAATAGTTTATTAAGTATTTCTGTAAATAAAAATGGCGCTGAACTTGCTTCTGTTTTGCAATTAAACAACCAATTTGAATTTATTTGGAATGCAAATCCAACAGTTTGGAATCGACACGCACCAGTGCTTTTCCCTATTGTTGGTAAATTAAAAAACAATAAAATTTCAATAAATGGAATTTTATATGAAATGAGCCAGCATGGTTTTGCCCGTGATTGTGATTTTGAATTAATAAATAAAACAGAAGAATCATTAACTTTTTTACTGGTTTCTAATTTAAAAACACTCGGAAAATATCCGTTTGAATTCCAATTTTATATTATATATAGTTTTACTGAAATTACAAATCAGCTAAAAATTACTTATCGAGTTACAAACAATTCAACCGTTGAAATGCCTTTCAGCATTGGCGCTCATCCAGGATTTAAACTTCCTATCCCCGATTTAAATCAGTATAATATTGACTTTTATAATTTAAATAATATTAAAAGACATTTACTTGTTGATGGTTTATTCAGTAATGAAACAGAAAATATTATATTAGAAAATCATCATTTAAAACTGAGTACCGCTCTATTTGATAAAGATGCAATCGTTTTGAAAAATTGCGCCACTAAAAAAATTGCATTAAAGCACCAATATTCAAATTATGAAGTAAGTTGTGAATTCAATGATTTTAAAGATTTGGGTATTTGGGCAAAAAAGGAAAATCAAGAGTTTATATGTTTGGAACCTTGGCTTGGCTTTTCTGATAATATTGACTCTGACAGTGAAATTGATAACAAAAAAGGTATTATAATTTTACCTATAAATGAAACTTTTGAAGCATCTTATTTCTTAAACTTTAAAAGTTAAATTATGAATAACAGCAACGAACTTTTATATCAAATAGCTATTAAGAAAATCCCTAATGTTGGGAATGTTACAGCAAAAATATTGATTAGCTATTGTGGTGGCGTTCAAAATGTGTTTAAGCAAAGTAAATCAAAACTATTAAAAATTCCGGGAATAGGTGAAACTACTGCTTCATGTATTGCAGGATTTAAAGATTTTCAACGAGCCGAAGATGAATTGATATTTATAGAAAAGAATAATATAAAGCCTATTTTTTATTTAGATAAAGATTATCCTACACGACTTAAAGACATTGAAGACGCACCATTACTATTATTTTATAAAGGAAATGCAAATTTAAATGCATCAAAAATAGTTTCGGTAATTGGAACAAGAAATGCAACTGAATATGGTAAATCATTTACCGATAAATTAATAGAAGAGTTAAAACCTACGGGCGCATTAATTCTAAGTGGTTTAGCTTACGGAATTGATTATCAAAGCCACAAAGCCGCTATTCATGAGGGCTTACCAACTGTTGGAGTTGTGGCGCATGGTTTAGATGAAATGTACCCAAGAGACCATTCAAATATTGCAAAGCAAATGATAGAAAATGGTGGAATTTTATCGGAATATTTGAGTAAAACTAGAGCTGATCCAGCTAATTTCCCAACAAGAAATAGAATTGTAGCGGGAATGTGTGATGTTTTGGTAGTTGTGGAAACGGCAAGTAGAGGCGGTTCAATGATTACGGTAGAAATTGCTAACTCCTACAACAAAGATATTATGGCATTGCCTGGCAGAATTAATGATAAATATTCGCAAGGTTGCAACTATTTAATTAGGTCAAATAAGGCAAGTATGATTACAAAATCATCAGATTTATTAGCGTTGATGAATTGGGATATTGAAACTAAAAATGAGAAGAAATCGAAACAACAAATTTTATTATTGGATTTAGATGAAGACGATTCAAAAATTGTAAATTATATTAAGCAAAAAACTAAAATTGCAATTGATGAAATATCTTTTGATTTAGGATTTGAAAATGGTTTTTTGTCATACAAATTACTTGATTTGGAATTTAAAGGAGTAATTAGAGCTTTGCCAGGTAAAGTTTATGAAATTGCTTAAAAGACAATAGTCCATAGTGAAAATGTTATGTTTATAAAAACATAAATCTTTTAAATTTTATAATCTTTCAATTTTTGTAATCTTTGCAATCTATTAAAAAATGAATTACCAAGAAACATTAAACTATTTATACCAACAACTACCATTATTTACAAGAATAGGTGCAGCAGCTTATAAAGTAGATATTACTAATACCGTAGAACTTTGCAATGCTTTAAATAATCCTCAAAACAATTTCAAATCCATTCATATAGCTGGCACAAATGGTAAAGGTTCAACTAGTCATTTATTGGCATCTATTTTACAAGACAGTGGTTTAAAAGTTGGCTTATATACTTCGCCCCATTTGAAAGATTTTAGGGAACGGATAAAGATAAATGGCGAAATGATTGCGGAGCAAGAAATCATTGATTTTGTTGCAAATTATAAATCACTTTTTGATACTATAGAACCATCATTTTTTGAATGGACAGTGGCACTTTGTTTTGATTATTTTGCTAAGCAAAATATAGATATTGCCATTATAGAAACTGGCCTTGGCGGTCGTTTAGACTCAACAAATATTATCAATCCAATGCTTTCTATTATCACAAACATTGGTTGGGACCATACCGATTTATTAGGTGATACTTTAAGTAAAATTGCTTTTGAAAAAGCAGGAATTATCAAGAAAAAAACGCCAGTAGTTATTGGCGAAAAACAAATAGAAATTGATGATGTATTTACAATAAAAGCACACAATGAAAACAGTAATTTAGTATTTGCTCAGGAGCAATTAATAGTTGATTCTTTTACTCAAAAAAATGAAGGAGCAACAATTAAGTTTTTACCAAATAATCTTTTCGAAAACGAAATAGATGCTGCTTTTAAATCCGAAAATTACAGTTTAAATTGTCCATTAGGTGGATTATATCAACAACATAATTTTACTACAGTTTTGGTTGCTTGTCAGCAATTAATAGCATTGGAGTTTAATATTTCCTTTGAAAACATAAAACAAGGATTTGTAAATATAATTAAGAATACTGGATTAATGGGCCGTTGGCAAATATTAGGAAATGAACCTAAAATAATTTGCGATACTGGTCATAATGTAAATGGAATTGAATTGATTATTCAACAAATTGCCATGCAAAAATATGACAAATTACACCTAGTTATAGGCATGGTAAAAGATAAAGATATCAATAAAATTTTAGCTTTATTGCCTATAAATGCTCAATACTATTGGTGCAAAGCACAATTGCCAAGGGCATTGAATGAAATAGAATTACAAACACAAGCAAAGCAATATAATTTAAAAGGAAATGCATTTGAAACGGTTGAATTAGCATTTGAAAGTGCGAAACAAAATGCCTCTAAAAACGATTTTATATTTGTTGGTGGTAGTACTTTTGTAGTAGCTGAGGTTTTGTAGTTTTTCTGCTTTTTTGCAACACAGCAAACTCAAAATGTGGTCATACTGAAAGCATCAGTTGGTAAACTGACACCGTCTTCTTAGCTACATAAAAAAGTGGTTTTCATTAGCTAACAATCAACTAATTCGAGAAAGATTCCTACGGAATGACACCAGTCCTTTTTGTATTAAATTTAGTGAAAAAATTCGCTCGAATTAACTAAATACTATTACCATCAAACTAATTCAATTTTACTCATTCCATTTGTAGCATTTGTCATAAAAATTTCATCGGCTTGGCGCAAATCAATTTCCGAACATTTTTTTTCAAAAACAGTTTTATTTTCAACCTCCATTTGCTCCATATATTCTTGTCGAGCAACGCCAGCAATGCATCCCTCACTTAAAGGAACAGTGTAAATAATATTGTTCTTTTTCCAAAATATATTAGAACTTGAAGCCTCTATAATATTTCCATTTTGATTTAAAATAAGCGCATCATCGAAACCATTTTCATTAGCCCAAATTTTTGCTAAAACATAAATCAATGCATTGCCAGTTTTTAAATTTGAAATTGGTCCAATTGCTTTGGTTTGAAAAGTATAAATTCCTGTTTTTTTTGTCTTTGCAGTAATTTCATTCCAGTTTTCTGGTAAATCAAATGATTCAATAATAAATGCAGTTTCATTTGAATTTGGAAAGTAAAAACCCGTTGCACTTCTGTGCAAAATAAAGCGTACTCTATAATTATTTTTGTTTGTTAATGATGGATTTTTAATTTCATTTAAAATAGCTGTTTTGAAAAACGCAAAATCAAATGAATTGGGCAATTTCATTTTTAAAATAGCGGCACTTTTCACTAATCTATCAAAATGTTTATCGGCATGTTGAATTTGATTGTTTAAAACCAACATGCTTTCAAAAAGTAAGTCGCCATATACAAAAGCTCGTTTTATCATGATTTTTTTTGTTAAAAAAAACACCTCCTTTTTTTGAATTAGGAAGTGTTTTTATGTAAGTATTGAATTTTATTTTTTTCTTAAATGTAACCATTGAACTTTTAAACCATTTGAAGAAACTTGATTTAATTCGTTATATATTACTAAAGAGCTATCTGTGCATTGGTCAATTAAACTAATATCATCTCCATAATAAAAATAATTATTTACAATTTTGAATGTTCTAGCAGGATAACTGAACCCTTTTTTATCTTTTTTTATTGTGCTTGCATTACTATTGAAAGTAAAATAAACATATTCAGAATTGTTTGAATCAATACTGATACTTCCTTTGTTTGTAATAGGAGCTTTAGTTGAAATATTAATTGTTTGAGTATCTATTTTATATAATTCCAAAACACTCGAATCTAAATTAATATTGCATGTGAAATTATTGATTGATGATGATACTTTTTCTGTACATGATGAAACAAAAAATGATACAATAATTATAATTAATACTTGAAATTTATACTTACTAATCATAGGACTATTTTATAAATTATTTGCTCATTTCTGCAAAATATTTAAAGAAATAAGGAATAGTTTCTATTCCTTTATAATAGTTTTCAATACCATAATGTTCGTTTGGTGAATGAAGTGCATCACTGTCTAAACCAAATCCCATTAGCACTGATTTTAAACCTAATTCTTTTTCAAATAAAGCAACAATAGGAATACTTCCACCGCCACGGGTTGGAATTGGTTTTTTACCAAAGGTAGTTTCCATTGCTTTAGCAGCAGATTTATAGGCAATTGAATCGGTTGGAGTTACAACTGGTTCTCCACCATGATGAGGTTTTACAACTACTTTTATACCCGCAGGTGCACTGTTTTCAAAATGTTTTTTAAATAAATCAGTAATTTCATCACTCACTTGGTTTGGAACCAATCGCATGCTAATTTTTGCAAATGCTTTTGAAGGCAAAACTGTTTTAGCACCCTCTCCAATATATCCACCCCAAATTCCATTACAATCTAAAGTAGGACGAACACCAGTTTTTTCATAAACAGTAAATCCTTTTTCACCCCAAACATCACTTATTTCTAAATCTTTTTTATAAGCTTCAATATCAAAAGGAGCAAGATTTAAATCTGAACGCTCTTGAGCAGATAATTCTATCACTTTATCGTAAAAACCAGGAATGGTAATGTGGTTATTTTCATCGTGCATGCTGGCAATCATTTTTGCCAAAACATTAATTGGATTTGCAACAGCACCACCATAAACACCACTATGTAAATCGCGATTTGGACCTGTAACTTCTACTTCTACATAACTTAATCCGCGTAAACCAGTATCAATACTTGGCGTATCGTTAGCTATCATTGAAGTGTCTGAAATCAGCACCACATCGGCTTTCAATCTTTCTTTATTATTGATACAAAATATTCCTAAATTAGTACTTCCAACTTCTTCTTCACCTTCAATCATGAATTTAATATTGCAAGGCAAAGTATTGGTTTTCATCATCATTTCAAATGCTTTCAAGTGCATGTACATTTGACCTTTATCATCACAACTTCCACGCGCAAAAATGGCTCCATTTGGATGAATTTTTGTTTTACGAATAGTTGGTTCAAAAGGCGGTGAATCCCATAATTCTAAAGGAACCGCTGGTTGTACATCGTAATGACCATAAACCAAAACAGTTGGCAATGATTTATTAATGATTTTTTCACCATAAACAATTGGATTTCCAGCAGTAGCACAAACTTCAACATGGTCTGCACCCGCTTCAATCATTTTTGTTTTTATAAATTCAGCAGCTTTATTTACATCAGCTAAAAAATCTTTGTCAGCGCTAATACTTGGAATGCGCAATAAATCGAAAAGTTCATTTAAAAAACGATCTTTATTTTGTTCAATATATTCTTTTATCATTTCCTTTTAAATATATAGTTATTAAAACTTGTTTTTCCACATCATGCTTTCTACAGGTTTTACTGTACGCTTATTATATTTAGCATTTTTTTTAGTATTATACATAATTTCAACTTCACCTGCTACTTCAAAATAAATTAATTGACCAATTGGCATACCTGCATATATTCTAACAGGCTGAGTACAAGAAATTTCTAAAGTCCAAGTATTACAAAAACCAACATCGCCTTTTCCAGCAGTAGCATGAATATCAATTCCTAAGCGACCAGTGCTTGATTTTCCTTCTAAAAAAGGAACTTGTTTGTGAGTTTCAGTATATTCAGCAGTTACGCCTAAATATAAAGTATTAGGTTGAATAACTAATCCTTCAACGGGAATTTCAAAAACATCAATTTTGTTGTGTTCACGTGCGTCTAAAACTCTGTCTTTATAAGTTCCCAAATACCTGCCCAAATGTACATCGTAACTATTGGTGCCAAGGCAATCCTTTTTAAATGGTTCAATTAAAATGTTTCCATTTTCAATTTCTTCCAATATGCGTTTGTCTGAAAGTATCATTTTTATTTTTTTATTTACTACTGCAATAAAAAATAAAATCTTAATTACTTTGCCAACTATCAATCAACAAAAAAATAATAGTAAGCCAAATCATAGAATTTGTATATAAAATAATTAATTATTCAAAACAAAACACCTATCACACAACTTTAATAATAAAAGGAGCAATAGAAATTGATAAAACAAATAGGAATATTTTCAGACACCCACAGTTATATAAATCCAAAACTATATCAATTTTTTGATAAATGTGATGAACTTTGGCATGCTGGCGATTGGGGTGACTTAAAAACATTGGAAGAAATTGAAAAATTCAAGCCATTAAAAACAGTTTGGGGAAACATAGATGGACAAGAATTAAGGCTAAGAATGCCTGAAATATTAAAATTTGAAATCCAAAATATGAAAGTTTGTATGCTTCATATTGGCGGATATCCAAATAATTATTCCCCAAAGTTTAAACAAATTGTAAAAAATGAACAATTTGATTTAATGATTTGTGGCCACTCTCACATACTAAAAGTTATACGAGACCCCTTACTTAATATGATGCATATAAACCCTGGAGCTTCTGGTAATCATGGATTTCATTCGGTTTCAACTGCCATTCGTTTTAAAATAAAAGATGGTAAAATGTTTGAAATGGAAATATGGGAGCAAAAAAGAAATTAATTATTTTAAGCAACCATTTTTATTTTACTATTGACATACTTATAAATTTTATTATTTTGCTAACCAAATTACTCGTTTTAAATATGAAAAAACTGATATACACTTTTACTATGCTTGCCTTTGGATTGCACAGTATTGCTCAACAAAAAAGCACACTTTGTGGAACAGATGAACACAATAAATTTCTTCAATCAACAAATCCACAGTTGAAAATAGAAGAGGAAAATTTCAATAAAAATTGGAAAAATTATTTACAAACTGTCAATTTAAATGACTTAAAAAAAGCCAATAAATTAGGCAAAACGAGTGCTCCAAAATATATAATTCCGGTAGTAGTGCATGTTATTCATTCAGGAACTACCAGTTCAACAAATATTTCTGATGCTCAAATTAATAGTGAAATTGATTTTTTAAATAAAAGTTTTAGAAACTTGAATTCAGATTCTGTTAACAGAAGAGAAATTTTTAAAGACATTGCAGCAGATTGCGAAATAGAATTTAGGTTAGCTAAGAAAGATCCACAAGGAAATTGTTCTAAAGGAATTGTTAGGGTATATTCTCCAAATACAAATTTAGGCGATGACATTTTGAAAAGAATAAGTGTTTGGGATTCTAGAAGTTACTTAAACATTTGGATTGTAGAAAGAATTTTAAAGGAAGTTTCAAATGGTATTGTTGCTGGCTATGCACAATTCCCTTTTGGTTCATCATCTGCTTCTACTGACGGAGTAATGTTAGATTATAAATATTTTGGTCAATTAACACCTTCAGATAATATTTTTAACACAACCACTACACATGAAATTGGACATTGGTTAGGTTTATATCATCCATTTCAAGGTGATAGTTGTAATAACACAGACAATGATGGTTTATCTGATACACCTCCAACATATAACCCTGATGGTGCAAGAAATGGTCCTTTCAGTGCAACTTTAAATACCTGTGGAACTGATAATCCAGATTTAGTAGATCAACAAGAAAATTATATGGATTATTTTAATTGCAAAGATAAATGTCAAAATATGTTTACCTACCAACAAAAAGCAAGAATGCATTATTGTATAGAAAACTACAGAAGAGAAATATTCAGTGTAGAAAACAGAGTTAAAACTGGTATTGATAATCCTACTGTTACTTGTGAAGCAATACCTTCAATTTATTCAAACAATAAAAATATATGTTTCGATGGATTAGTTACATTTAATCAAAACGTATACAATGGTACAGCTACAGCATATAACTGGACATTTAACGGAGGAACTCCAAGTACATCTACGTTAGCTACACCAGGTGCTATTAAATATAATACAAACATAGAAAATGATAGCAGTTATGATGTAAAATTATCTATTACAACTAATGGAAAACAAATAGATTCAACCTATAAAAATTATGTAACAGTTCTTGGCTCTAAAAAGGTGGTTAAAGCAGAAATTAATTATGCTGATTGGCAGTATGCAAATGATTGGTATGATAAAGGTTGGAGATTTGAATCGGAAAATGGTAGAGCAAAATGGACAAGAATAGCTGGTATTTCATACAATGGAATAGCAAGTATGAAATTAGAAGATGATCCATTTAATTCTGTTCCATCAAGTGGAATTGAACAAAGTTTAATTTCGCCTTCTTTTAATTTATCAGGTTCGATTTCACCAACATTTAGATTTGCATATTCAACAGCTTTAGTTACTGGTCCTCCACCTAGTAATACAAAATCAACTGATGATTTAAGAGTTTATCAATCTATAAATTGCGGAACAACTTGGACACCAATGACAGGAACTGGTTCTGCTTACACCAGTCCAGCAATTTCAACAACAGGACCTACCTATTTAAATTGGGCAACAGGTTTTGTTCCAAGTGATAAATCAAAATGGCGTGAAGTAAGTTTAGCTGCACCTTCAGTTCCAAATGTTCGTTTTAAAATAACTTTATTACGCAAAGGTGGATCAAATTTTTATTTAGATGCAGTTAGGGTAAGTTCAAGCGGTGGAGTTGGAATCAATGATGAATTAGCAAAATCAATCAACTTTAACGTTGCTCCAAATCCTTTTAATACAACTACTGAATTATCATTTGAATTAAATAAATCAAGTGAAGTTAATATTTCAGTAATTGATATTTTAGGAAGAAATATTGGAACACTTTTAAAAGCTAATACAAATGTAGGTAGCCACATTGTTAACCTAGATAGAAATGCATTAGGGTTAAATAATGGTATTTACTTTGTAAAAGTAGAAATTGGAAATCAAAGTTTTGTTAAAAAAATAATGGTTAACTAAATAAAATATCCTATTTATTGGCGAATAAAATATTCTTCAATAATAATTTTTCAAATAAAAAACCCTGACTATTAAAGGTTGGGGTTTTTTATTGAAAAAAAAATGAAAAAAATTTGTAAGAAATGGTTCATAGCCTTACTTTCGCAGATGGAGAGTTGGCAGAGTGGTCGATTGCGGCAGTCTTGAAAACTGTTGTCTGTTACAGGACCTGGGGTTCGAATCCCTAACTCTCCGCCAGTAGTAATACAAAACAAATCAAAAGCCCGTAAAACTCAGTGTTTACGGGCTTTTTTGTTTTTACCTTTTTCAAATCTAACCATTTTTTCGCATTGCTTAGGGGGCAAATTCTAATAAAAAATTAATAATTGAATTACAAATTGCTATTTAAATTAATTAAATCTTATAAAATATAATTCTAGTAAACTGAA
>CAIUQQ010000080.1 GCA_903901345.1 uncultured Bacteroidota bacterium
ATTAGTTCCTTCTTCCGCTAAGGCGTAATCAGGATGACGTTCCCGCACGCATTTTCAGTAAATGTTGTTGAAATGTTAATTTATGTGTATTTGTCGAGGCAGCGCTCGCCATATGATGTATTTATCTTCAATTATGAAGTATGAATGTTGAATTATGAATTATGAAAAAACAAAAACACCAATATGCGTTTATAGGCACACGGCCGTGTGTCTTTGTTGAAAGGAAATAAATGGCCAACAATTAACAACGGAATTCACCCTTCCGGTAGGTGTTATTTGTTTTTTAATTAAAAATCGTATTCAAACAATCACGTTTCGACAGGCTAACTACCGGTTTAAATGGCAAAAATAGCACATGCTAAATTATTGCGCTAGCTTTGATGAATGCCATCAACGGCAAAAAACTTTTAATTTATTAATCACTGTCATAACTAATTTTTAAAAAATAAACTTTAAACTTGCACAAGTTTTAATTTATTATTATTTAATTTATCATCCAATTTTTAACAATCAACATTCAAAAATATATGAACGGATTTTTTAAAGTTCCAACTCCAGTTAACGAACCAGTTTTAAACTATGCTCCTGGTAGCAAAGAACGCAAAGATTTAAAAGATGCTTTAGCCGAAGCACGCGCTAAAACAATAGATGTACCCATGTATATAGGTGGGAGTGAAGTTCGCAGTGGCAATACCATGAACATGCATCCTCCTCACGATCACCAACATTTGTTAGGACAGTTTCATGTGAGTGATGCAAGCCACGTAACAGCCGCTATTAATGCAGCTTTAGCAGCTAAACCAAAGTGGGAAGCATTGACTTGGGAGCAACGTGCAGCTATATTTTTAAAAGCAGCAGATTTAATAGCAGGTCCTTACCGTGCTAAATTAAATGCTGCTACCATGTTGGCACAAAGTAAAAATGCTTATCAAGCGGAAATAGATGCGGCCTGTGAATTCATAGATTTTTTACGTTTCAATGTAAATTTTATGAGCCAAATTTATAATGAGCAACCACAGTCAGGAAAAGGCATGTGGAATAGAATTGAATACCGTCCGTTAGAAGGATTTATTTATGCATTGACTCCCTTTAATTTTACTGCCATTGCTGGCAATTTGCCTACTAGCGCTGCCATGATGGGGAATGTAATAGTTTGGAAACCGGCAAATACACAAGTATATTCTGCCAATGTGTTAATGGAAGTTTTTAAATTAGCAGGCGTGCCTGATGGCGTTATAAATTTAATATATCCAAGTGGCCCAGTGGCGGCAGAAGTGGTATTTAACCATCCTGATTTTGCAGGTATACATTTTACGGGAAGCACAGGTGTTTTTCAAAGTATTTGGAATACCATTGGAACCAATATTCATAAATACAAAACGTATCCAAGAATAGTAGGGGAAACAGGTGGTAAAGATTTTATTGTTGCTCATCATTCGGCTAATGTAAATGCGGTAGTAACGGCATTGGTTCGTGGTTCATTTGAATACCAAGGACAAAAATGTTCAGCTGCTAGTCGTGCCTATATTCCTAGTAATATGTGGGCAGAGGTAAAAGAAAAAATGTTACAAGAAATGGCAACTTTCCAAGTTGGTCCGGTAGAAGATTTTAGGAATTTTGTAAATGCGGTGATTGATGAAAAATCATTTGATAAATTAGCAAAATACATTGATGAAGCAAAAGCAGATTCTAGTTGCGAAATCATTGCCGGAGGCACTTATGATAAAAGTAAAGGTTGGTTTATAGCGCCAACAGTAATAGTTACTACCAATCCAAAATACACCACCATGTGTGAAGAATTATTTGGTCCGGTATTAACACTTTATGTATATGATGCCGATCAATTTGAAGAAACATTAGCATTGGTAGATTCAACAAGTATTTATGCATTAACAGGTGCTATTTTAGCACAAGACAGGTATGCAATAGAACTAGCAACGGTGAAGTTGAGAAATGCAGCGGGTAATTTTTATATTAACGATAAACCAACAGGCGCAGTTGTAGGTCAGCAGCCATTTGGTGGCGCACGTGCAAGTGGTACAAACGATAAAGCAGGTGCTATGATTAACTTAATGCGTTGGGTTAGTCAGCGTACGATTAAAGAAACTTTTGTATCGCCAGAAAGATATGAATATGACTTTATGAAGGAAGCTTAGTAAATGCGAAATTCGAAATAAATAAAAAGAAAAGTCCAATTGAATTATTTCAATTGGACTTTTTTTGTGATTAATACACTATTTTTTCTGCCATTGTTGTTATAGCGCAGCGTCACCAACAACAATTGTTCCAGCACAAAGTCTGTTAGAACGTCATTGCGAGGAACGAAGCAATCTCTTACTAGCAAGTTTGGTTTTCTGCCATTGTTGGTGTTATAGCGCAGCGTCACCAACAACAATTGTTCCAGCACAAAGTCTGTTAGAACGTCATTG
>CAIUQQ010000081.1 GCA_903901345.1 uncultured Bacteroidota bacterium
ATCATGACCCTTATTGTTTGTGTTCTCGAAACTCGTAACTTAATCCTGCAAATCCTTTAATCCTATAAATCCTGATTCAGATATTGTGCGGGAAATACTTTGTCAAAGTTTTTTTACTTTGACAAAGTTTTGGTAAGGAAAGAAGATGCTTTCATCATGACCCTTATTCTTGTTTGTGTTACCACAACCCGAAAACCCGCAACCCTACAAACTCGCAACCCGCAACTCGAAAACTCGCAACTCGAAAACCCGCAACTTGATTTACATAAATAAACACAAATAATTTTCATTTAGTTATTTAAAGCTTTTAGCCTTAATTTGCACCGTTTTGAATTTGTGTAAATACATAAACCCAAATACGCATTAGAAAATCTATAACGAGTCAAATCTACTTCAAATCAGCGATTCCTTAAATTTTATAAACGTAGCGATGCTATGATTTTTATATTTAAGTAACTGATTTATTGTATATTTAACTCTCATAACGAAGTGCTAATGCATATTCTGTGTTCAAAAGCAGTTGGTTTTATTAATTTCCATCAACCATTGCTTTGCAAAATCAATATATTAAGCTACAATAAACCTGTTTTATGATCAACTTTGACGAACTAAATATTACCGAACCTTTGCTGAAAGCATTGAACGATTTAGAATATATTCATCCCACTCCAATTCAAGAAAAAGCGTTCCCAGTGATTATGTCAGGATTAGATGTAATAGGCGTGGCGCAAACTGGAACAGGAAAAACTTTTGCTTATTTATTGCCTATCATTAGGCAATTAAACTTTATACATGACAAGCACCCACGTGTAATTATATTAGTTCCAACCCGTGAATTAGTGGTTCAAGTAGTTCAAGAAATTGAAAAGCTAACTAAGTATATCAATTTACGATTTGGAGGAATATATGGTGGCTCTAATATCAATCCTCAAAAGCAAATGGTTTTTGATGGTTTGGATATATTAGTAGCTACTCCTGGCCGATTAATTGACTTAGCGGCCATAGGACATTTAAAACTAAAGTTAGTGCAGCAGTTGGTAATTGATGAAGTAGATGAAATGCTTGACCAAGGTTTTAGGGCGCAGCTTACCACTATTTTAGATTTATTGCCTAAGCACCAAAATATTTTGTTTTCGGCTACCATGACCGAAGAAGTGGAGAAGTTAATTGGTACATTTTTTACCAATCCTAAAAAAATAGAAATTGCAGCGCACGGAACACCATTATTACAAATTGGCCAATCGGCTTATTCGGTTCCAAATTATAACACCAAACTGAATTTATTAGAGCATTTGTTAAACACAGATGAGTCTATCAATAAAGTATTGGTTTTTGTGTCAACCATTAAGTATGCCGACCGTTTATTTGAGCAAATGGTAACCAAATTTGTAGAAGATGTTTTGGTTATTCACTCTGCAAAATCGCAAAACATCAGGTTTGCTAATTTAAAGAAATTTCAAGAAGGAAAAGTTCGCATATTAATAGCTACAGACATTGCAGCTCGTGGACTTGACATAGCCGATGTAAGTCATGTTATCAATTTTGATACGCCAAATTCACCTGGAGATTATTTGCACAGGATTGGTAGAACAGGTAGAGCAGGTAAAAATGGTTTGGCCATTACTTTTGTAAATGAGGTAGAAGAAGAATACCAGTTTTACATTGAGAACTTAATGAAAATGCCAATTCCAATGGTAGAAATGCCAAAAGAAGTGGTGATTTCAACAGTATTTGCAGCAGAAGAAAAAGCTGAAGTTGGTTCAAAAAATTATTTAAAAATAAAGAAAAACAAAAAAGCCAAACCTTCATTCCACGAAAAGAAAGCCAAGAATACCAAAGAAAACTTAGGCGGACCTAGAAAAAGAAATCCTAATAAAACTAAACCTAGAAACAGGGCTGTAGAAAGAAATAGGGCTTTGAAAAGAAAGAATAAATAAATGCGGAGTGCGGAGTGACAAAAGTGCGAAATAAATGTTGAATTTTGAATGTTGGATTTTGAATGGATAAATCCTAATAAAACTAAACCTAGAAACAGGGCTGTAGAAAGAAATAGGGCTTTGAAAAGGAAGAACAAATAAATGCGGAGTGCGGAGTGCCAAAAGTGCGAAATAAATGTTGAATTCTGGATGTTGGATTTTGAATGGATAAATTCGAAGTGATTTAACCTTCCTCCCGATTAATCGGGATTCAAACTTCCAAACCTCTATATCGTTTCCCTACATTGTTCCTAAAATTTCTTCTAAAACATCTCGGTTATTACTTAAACGAGGCACTTTATGTTGGCCCCCTAATTTTTGTTTTTGTTTTAACCAATTGCTAAAAGTTCCTTTTGGCAACGCATGAATTTTGGGTAACTGCATGGCCATGTCTTTATAGCGTTTGGCTTCGTAATCGCTGTTGTTTTCTTTTAAATGATTGTCTAATTGAATGGTAAATTCTGTTAAGTTTTCAGGCAATTGATCAAACTCAATTAACCATTCATGTCCACCTTTTTGTGTTTCAGAAATATAAATGGGTGCAGCAGTATAATCAACTATATGCGCATTTAAATTTTTACAAGCTTTGGTAATGGCATTATCGGCATTTTCAATCATTAACTCTTCGCCAAAAGCATTTATAAAATGTTTGGTTCTGCCTGTTATTTTAAAACGATAAGGTTTTATAGAAGTAAACTTAACGGTATCGCCAACGATGTAACGCCATAAACCTGCGTTGGTACTGATTACTAAAGCATAATTTTCATTTAATTGTACTTCGGCTATCGACAATGTATTTGGATTTTCTTTTCCATATTCTGTCATTGGCATAAACTCGTAAAACACGCCATAGTCAAGCATAAGAAGCATGTCGTCACGGTTCATGTCATCTTGAATTCCAAAGAATCCTTCCGATGCATTATAAGTTTCTAAATAATTTACCTGACTCGATTTTATTAACTGTTTAAATCGTTCTTTATAGGGTATAAAACTTACCCCACCATGAATATAAAGTTCCATGTTTGGCCAAATATCTGTTAAACAGTTTTTACCTGTAAGTTCATATAACTTTTCTATTAAAACAATAGTCCAAGTAGGCACTCCCGAAATATTTGTTACGTCTTCACTTAAAGTAGCTCGGGCCATTTTTTCTACTTTTTCATCCCAATTACTCATTAAAGCAATGGCTAATTCTGGTGTTCGTAAATAGTGCGCCCAAAAAGGCATATTCTGCATCATTACAGCCGATAAATCGCCATAAAAACTTTCCTCATTCAGCTTATTTACATTGTTACTTCCACCAACTACCAAACCTTTTCCATCAAATAAATTGCTATCAGGATTTTGGAGTAAATAAAACAATATGGCATCTTTTCCACCTTGAAAATGGCATTCGTCAAGGCTTTCGTAGGTAATGGGAATAAATTTACTTTTATCGCTTGTAGTTCCTGATGATTTAGCAAACCACCGGGTATCGCTTGGCCAAATTATATTTTGTTTGCCTTGCAATACTTGATCAATATATGGTTTAAAACCATCGTAATTAGTAATAGGAACTTGTTTTTTAAAATCTTCAAAGTTTCTGATTTTGCTAAACTTATTGGCAGTACCAAAATAAGTTAATTCGGCAAGATTCAATAATTTAGTAAGCTGTTCTTCCTGCACTGCATGTGGGTCAAGCATAATTCTATCAATAAAAGGAACACGCTTTTTCAGGTACCAACTTACTAAAGAATTAACGATGGGCATGTAGCAATTTTACTTAAAAAAAACTAAAAATAGCGAAAAAAATATTTTCAGCTGAAATATATGGGCAATTTGGGGGTATTATTTTAAAATAAAAGTTCGAGGGATAATTTTATTTTACTAATTGGAAAAGTAATTTTATAAAAAAAAGTTGCCCTTTGGAGGCACAACTATCCGAAGAGTTAGCCAAGCACTCCATGGATTTTATATGAAAGGTAGTGTCTCTGACACGGGCTAACAAAACAAGTATGGATAC
>CAIUQQ010000082.1 GCA_903901345.1 uncultured Bacteroidota bacterium
GAACTGACTTTTGGGCTTTATTTATTTAAATGCACAATATTTAAATTCGTTTCGACAAGCTCTATGACCGCGTACACTGAGCTTGTCGAAGTGTTTTTATATCCTATCAACTGACAACCATCAACTGACAACTAACTTATTGTTTTACAATCTTACTATTTACAACTCCATTTTCAGTTTCAATTTGAACTATGTAAATGCCGTTTGCTAAGCTGTTTATATCTATGTTTTTTTGGTTGCTTTGCAATACCATTTTACCATGAATATCTATAATATTTATAATTGAATATCTTTCATTATAATCAATGTTTATTGTGTTTGAACTCGGATTAGGATAAACAGAAAACATATTTGATTTTGATGTTTCTTTCACTCCGGTTATTATATCATATGCTAAATTATCAATACAGAAAAAAGCAGGCGTATTCATTCCAAATTGTCCCATATCTGTTGATTCTAATTTAAATACAATAGTATCAAAAATACCGAAAATACTTAGGTCAACATAGGTCCAATCTTTTATAATATAATCTTTGGTATTGTCTGCATTTCTGTAATCTGCTAAATAAAAAACAACACTATCTTTGCTTGTTGGAACTCTACTTTGTGATTTTATAATTACCCTAAAAAAGTCTGCTTCATCACCAGATTTTCCACCAAATTTTTTAGCAAATCCATCACCATAAAGCATGCTAAAATATGGATAAGTGGAATTATTTATCCATATTCCTTTTGCTTTTAAAGCTCCACAGGCCCCACTTGAAGCAATTGTTTTAAAGAAACTATTACCATTGCTAACAGCATAGTTATTAGAATTTTCAGCACCTTTTCCATTAGCTGAACTATATAAATTAGTAAATCCTTGAGTAGTTGAATCGGTGCTGTTTGAAACAGCAAAACCACTGTTCCAAAAATTATAAGAAGGGGAAACAGAAAATGAACTAGGAAACCTAACACCACCACTTATATATTCTTCAGTAAAAACATGATTTCCTCTGTTCCAAAAGGTTTGTCCATATGGAATGATAAGGTTTTCAAATGTAGCAGTATCAGCATTTGTAATGATATTATCTATGCAGAAAAATGCAGGGGTATTCATTCCAAATTGGCTGGTATCACTGCTGCTAAGGGTAAATTTTAAACTATCCAAACTGCCCAAAGTTTGTAAGTTTACATACGTCCAATCTTTTATAATATAGTCTTGTGCATTGTTTTGAAACCTGAAATCAGCCAAATAAAAATCTACTTTTTCTGTCTTCATGTTTCCATTTTGATAAGCATTGATAGTAACTTTAAACCAATCGGAATCATTGCCAGAAGATCCACCAAACTTTTTAGCAAAAGCATCACCTTTTTTCATACTTAAAGCAGCATAAGTAGTGTTTGAAATATATAATCCTTGAATACTATTTTGCTTTAAATGTATGAATGTTTCGTTCTGTGAAACCGCGTAATTATTACTGTTTCCAACTCCTTTGTTGGCATAACTTGCATATAAATTTGAATAATCGCCAACCAAGGTATCATTGGTTTTGGAATACGCCCAACCACTGGTCCAAAATCCACCATAACTGATGTCGTAATTGTTATTAAAATCGCACGAACCACTGCTAAATTTTGAATCAAAATTTCCGTTAGCAGGAATTTTATAATCGTTTGCACCTTGAAGCGTAATGTCTTCAAAGTTGGAAGTTTGCGCATTTAAATGGGTGCAAATAAATGTTGCAATTCCTAATGCAATTGCGATTTTGTAAAATTTATTTTTCATGATTATAGTTTATTTTTTGGTGATAGAATATTGTATGGTAAATTGAAAATTCCTTAAAGGCATTGGCCTGTTGGGCATTATTATATAGCTTTTGTTCCAAATATTATTGATACCAACTTGGAATGAAAGATTATTTTGTTCATTGAAAATAAAACTTTTTGAAACCACTAAATTACCTATTTCAAAATCATTATTCCATTCACTTAAATCCGACTTAGTAAAACTAACTCCAGTATAAATATGGTTGTATTTTAGGGTAAAATTTTTATAGTTATAGAACAGATTTACTACATGTTTTATACGCGGAGTAAATATCAATTGAAAGTCGTTTTTATTATCTACAGCAGTTAAAAAGCTGCCTAAATAATTGAATTGAAAATTGGTGATTTTGGAAAATTGATAGTTGCTTTTTGCAATGAATTCAATTCCTTTGGCGCTTACATTTCCAATATTTATAGGTGAAAAAACTGCTACATTGATAGGAATCCACTGAATATAATTTTCGGTATTTCGGTAAAACATGGAAAAGGTAAAATCAAAGGATAATTTTTCCTGTTTTTCATTGAAGTTTAGCGCACAATCACCGCTCCAACCTTGTTCCGATTGCAAATTGATATTGCCACCGTTTTTCCAATATAAATCGTTAAAAGTTGGTAAGCGATAAGTTCGTGCCACGTTTGCTTTTAATTGCATATTTTTAAACAAGGTTTTTTGTAAATAATAACTTGGCATTATTGGAATAAAACGTTCGTTTACCAATTCTTTTCTTACACCAAATTGTTGTAAAAACTGGTGCTTTTTGTTTTGATATTTATAATAAACAAATCCTGAAAAGCGGTTCTGATTCACTGCTTTTTCATAACCATCTACATTGGCAAAAGCCAACCAATCAATTACACCAAAATGAATGCTATTATTTTCATTGAAATGAATGTTTTTTTCAGCGGATAAGTTAAATGTATAACTTTTACTCATTGATTTTGGAATGTCGTTGCTTTCATAAAAAAGCTCATCATAAAAATAAGAAAGTTTTATTTCATTATTTCCTCTCAAAGTTTTGTTATTCCAAGTAATGGCTGCTCTTAAGTTTTTGTCTTTTTGGTTGGCATTATTAGGCATTGCCGATAAATTGGGGGCAATTTGCTTATCATTTTCACCATACCAAACCAATCCAGTAAATGAAGTATTGGTATTTTTTTGAAACGACAAAACTTGCTGAAAACCGTTGGTATTTAAGCCTGAATTTTTTTGGAAATAGGTATTTTTTTTAAATTCGTATTCAAAATTATTATTACCAAAATTATGATAAACTTTGGTGCTTGAAAATAATCGTTTATGGTTAAAACTTATTTTGATTGCATTTTGAAAAACCCCATAATCAAAAGCACTTGCCAATAATTCTATTTTAGGTTTTTGTTGCGTAGCAATAGCGCTATTTATAAACAGCAAACCAGCCATGGCACCACTTCCCCAAACGCCTCCATTTCCTCCATATTGCAGCGAAATTTCATCACTAAAAAAAACAGGAATGGAGCTAAAATCTATTTGTCCATTCATTGGATTTTGAATGTTTATTCCGTTCCAAATCAATGGAGTATGATAGGAATTACTTCCTCTAAAACTGGCTGTAGCCAAACCACCCGAACCATAATTACGAATAAAAACAGGTGTGTTTTCTTGTAGAACTTCTGCCATGGAACTTCCTTGTCGGCTTAATAATTCTGGTGTAGAAATGGATTGAATTACACTTGCGTTATTTAAATGATTTAAGCGTAAACTTTTTATAAAAACTGGCTGTAGTTTAAGTGCAGAATCAGCTTGCTTATTTTGGCCTAAAGCCAAAACCGCAATTAAGTTCATTACCAAAGCACAACTATATTTTTTCATTTTATTCAAATAAATATTGTTGTAGCCAACGACAAATTGAAAATTGAAAAAATACAATTCAACCAGCGTTAAGTAATGATACCGATAAATAAAACTTTAAAAGTTTTGTGGTTTCGAAATCACTGCAAGCTTTTTTTCCCGAAAGCTACAATCTATTTTGCTATTGGCAGGTCTTCTGACTCGCATCATTTTTGTTTGGTCTTCCCGTTCCGATTGGCGGAACAGTGACAAGAATAGAAACAAAAAACGATTTTAGTTTTTAGGCTAAAACAAGATGCTCACAGCAGCGGGTACTGTCCAGGTTTTTCACCTGATTCCCTTTTAATTTTTGAAACGGATATAACTCCATTTAAAAACCAAATGCGAAGCAAATATAATTTGAATGTTGGCAAGTACAAGGATTATTTTTTGGAAACGGCTTTGATTTTGCTTTTTGGAGTTGTGTCGCCTCTACGAGGCTTGATCTTACTATTTTATTTATTTTACAATAGTGTCACCTCTACGAGGTTTAATTTGGCGACATTTTTGCGAAAATCTCCCACAAAAGCAGTCTCGTAGAGACGCAACTATTGTAAAAAGAAGCTAAAAAAACAGAATAAATCTCCTACAAAAGCAGTCTCGTAGAGACGCAACTATTGTAAAAAGAAGCTAAAAAAACAGAATAAATCTCCCACAAAAGCAGTCTCGTAGAGACGCAACTATTGTAAAAAAAGTAAAGAGCGAAACCTCCTACAAAAGCAGTCTCGTAGAGACGTAACTATTGTAACAAAAGTAAAGAGCGAAACCTCCTACAAAAGCAGTCTCGTAGAGACGCAACTATTGTAAAAAGAAGCTAAAAAAACAGAATAAACCTCCTACAAAAGCAGTCTCGTAGAGACGTAACTATTGTAACAAAAGTAAAGAGCGAAAACCTCCCACAAAAGCAGTCTCGTAGAGACGCAACGATTGGATCACTCTATCCACTCCCACAAAAATCTTTCATCATACTCAATTTCAAATTTCTCCAAAAACTCCAAATACTCTTCTTTAAAACTTCTTTTTTTATGATGTTCTTCTTGGTTCAGAATATATTTATATACATTTTCAATTTGTGATTTTGAATAACTAAATGCACCAAAACCTTGCTGCCATTCAAATTTACTCTCAATCATTTTATTTTCATTAATAAATTTAGATGAGCTTGACTTAACAGCTTTCACCAAATCAGAAATTGATTGTTTTGGATTTAATCCAACAAATAAATGCACATGGTCTGAGTGTCCATTTACAATGATTGATTTGTGATCCAATTCTTCAACAATACCAGACATATATTTAAACACCCTTTCCCTTATTACTTTTGAAAGTAAATTTTGTCTTCCTTTAACCGGAAAAACAATTTGAATATAGAGTTGAGTGTATGTATTTGGCATGTTTTTTAGTTTTTTTAAAATTAAAACGTTGTTTAATATCAGCTACACAAATAAAAACATTTAAACATTCGTCAACTAAATCACATAAGCCCTTAAAATTATCAGTTTTTTGTGTTTCAAAGTGATGTTTGGAATCATCAAACATATACCAGAAAATGAAGCTAAACTAATAGAAGTGGTGGGGAAATACTTGAAAGTAAATACCAAAACAGCCTTGTAAAAACGAGTCTTTAAATTTTAAAAACAGCGTAAATGAACCTTAAAAAAGTCTTTTATTAGGGTAAAATTCAGCTAACTAAATAAACTATAAGAATTCAATTGAAACCAAAGTTAAAATATTAAATTTATATCAGCGAAATAATTAATAAAAAACCAAAAAGTTTTTATTTCAATTCACTTTCGGCTTCTTCATGTTTATAATCATTATCAACATCTACTAAAAAAGAAACTGAAACATTTAATGCTTTAGCAATTTTCTGTAAAGTATAAAAGGCACAATTACCCGCCATTTTTTCATATTCACTATAGGTTGGTTGAGTAACACCTATTTTCTCCGCAACATCAACTTGGGTTAATTTTTTTGAATTTCTAATTTCCTTAATTCTTTTAGCTAATAGCATTCTTTAATTCTTTTTTACAATATTAGTATTAATTCTCAAGTTTAAAACTAAAAAAAATGACCATTTAAATGTAAATGGCCATTTTTTCTTATCTATTCTTATTTTGTAGTTTTAATTATTTTTTGTATTCGTGTTTCACTCTTCACATTTACTTTTAAGAAATAAATTCCGTCTTGTAAATCATCCATTGACTCTAAATTAACAACAGCAATGTTTGAACCTAAATAGGTTTCGAAATGCTTTATTAATTTACCATGTATGTCAATGATGTTAATTTGAGTTAGCTCACCTTTAGCACCATTTATTTCAACATTAAACTGATTATTAAACGGATTAGGATATGCTTCAACACTAATAGTAGTTAATTCAGGATTTTCGAAAACTACTTTTATTGGTCCAAACATACTTTCTTTTCCGTCATAGTCTATTTGTTTCAATCTGTAATAAATCGTGTAATTAAATTGGGCTGCATTATTATCTATAATTTGATAGTTATTTAAAGTATTGCTATTTCCAGCGCCTTTTACTTTATCAACCAATTCGTAATTAACCCCATCAACGGATCTTTCTAATTCAAAATGGCTGTTGTTAATTTCAGAAACTGTAATCCAATTAATATATGCATCTTTACCAATTGCTTTAGCTGTAAATCTACTAATTTCTACAGGTAATGTTCCAGTATTATCAGTAACAGAAAATACACCAAATCCATTGATACCAGATAAACTTCTTGAATAAGGATTTGTTCCTGTAGCAGCACCATAAGTACCAGGCGCTAACCAAGAAACGCCATTGTGACGAGCTACACCACATGCAAATCTATTAAATCCAAGTGTTTGAAGCGAATCATCCCAAGTTAAATTGATAGTAGCATTCGACCCTCCATTTACAGCTTCATTAACTAACCAGCTTCTGTTAACTGTAAAATTAGGAACCAATGAACCAGTTAGTCCATCAGTCAATACTCCATTTACTACACGAACTGTAAATACATCTGCTTGAGAAGTATTTGTTAATGTAATTTGTGCAGGGGTATATGAGAATGAAGTTCCAATAGGGAAAGTTACGGCAATAGAGTTATTGGCAACTGGTCTTGATAAGGCACCAGTTAATGAAAGTGTATTATTGGTAACAATATAATTTGCTGCAGAAGCACCTATAACTGAACCATTAACTCTAATATTATTATTTCCAATGAATAGTTTTCCACTTGTAAAGGTTAACCTATTAACTGTTAATGCCTGAGATAAACTTAAACCATTTGCATTATTAACTATTAAAGTATCCACATTACTTGGCAATCCATTTCCGGTAGTTTGTGGTAAAAATCCATTAAAATTATAAGTTGCGTTAGCATTAAATGTTCGAGTACCAGAAACCTGAATATTTCCATTGAATCCTCCAGTAGCAGTAATACCATTTGAAGAACCAATTGTTAAAGTACTTCCTGTTTGAGAAACAAAATTAGCCGAACCAACTATTGAATCAGTTCCAAAGTTGATTCTTCCTCCACTTTGAATAGTTAAATTACCAAAGGCAGTTAATACTCCGTTTAAATTAGCATTTCCTGTTGAAGTTACGGTAACATTATTATAAGTACCATTAATTGATTGAACAGTTGAAACTATTAAATCACCAATTACCACAAAATTGTTACTTGTGCTATCAGCGCCAGCTGGAGTAGTTACTTTAATGATACCCGTAGTGGTTCCTGAAGGAACTACTGCTGTAATTAGTCCAGCATTAACAACAGTAAATGTTCCTGCCAAATTATTATTAAATCTAACGGCAGTTGCTCCTGTAAAATTAGTTCCAGTAATTGATACCAAAGTACCCACACCACCAATTGTAGGTGTAAATCCTGTAATGGTAGGCAATGGTAAAACGGTAAAATTAGATCCGCTTATTCCCACACCTGAACCATTAACTATTGAAATAAGCCCAGTTGTTGCATTATTTGGCACTATTGCAGTAATGCTTGTGATGTTATTTACGGTGAAAACTGCTTCTGCACCATTGAATCTAACATTAGTTATAAATTGGAAATTAGTTCCAGTAATTGAAACAGAAATTCCAGATGCACCTGAAGATGGTGTAAATGATGCTATAGTTGGCGCTAAAACAACCGTGAAAGCACTTGCACTAGAAGCAACACCTGCAGGAGAAGTAACAGTTACTATTCCACTTGTTGCTGTAGCAGGAACTATGGCTGTAATGGTGGTATTATTCACAACATTGAATGTTGCATTTACCCCATTGAATTGAACTTGAGTAGCCCAAGTAAAGCCTGTTCCATTAATTGTTATTGATGATAATCTAGCACCAATATTTGAACTCATAGAGGTTATAGTTGGAACTGGAATTACAGTGAAAACAGAGCTACTTGTTCCTGTTCCAAAAGCATTTGTTACTGATACTGTTCCGGTGTTAGCACCTAATGGAACTGTGGTATTAATTAATGTATCATTTACCACAGTGAACACTGGTTGATTAGTACCATTAAAAGAAATACTAGTAACACCTGTGAACAAACTACCTCTGATTGTTACATTTCCACCAATTTCTCGTGCACTTGGAGTGAACAATAAAACGGTTGGCGGAGCTGCATTTTCAGTAGCAGTTAAGTATATGGCAGATACTCCAGTAACCGAAGTTAAATTGTTTGATGAAACAGTTCTGTTACCTGGGTTAACAACTTGAGTTGTATAACTTGGAGCTAACAAAGTTCCACCAGTATTATTTGAAATCTTTAAATTATTTACTGAATTGATATTACCTAACATAGCTAAATCATAATATACTGTTGGGCTATAATTATAAGGGGCTGTACCTCCAGAAACATCAAATCTTAAGTATTGATTCAAATTGTTTCCAGCAGGAGCAGTTCCTATAGAATTTACACCAGTAAAATATAATAAATTAGCACTTGTAGGAGCACTTGTTCCCCAGTTTACACTTGCTATATTTCTGTTAGCAAAAGTATATGTTGTGGTAGTATTTGCTATAGGATTTGACGAGGCAATAGCTAAAGGCGGGTTCACACTTGGAGTTGTATTCAATTGAATTGAACCTAAAGTTAAACCAAATCCTAAAGTTGTTCCTCTGCTTGTATTTGCAAAATCTTGATTTAGGTTGTTGATGGCTGCACCAGCAATACCTTTTCCAAATGCATACCAAACTTCAGCATTATTGGCATTTAAATTTAAATCACCTGTAGAAATATTGTTAAATAAATTGCTTAAATTTAACTGACCAGCACCGGTTCCTGATTGAATTGAATAACTTAATTCATCAGAAGTAGCATTGGTTCTCCATTGTGCAATACTATTATTTGCTAATCCCCATTGGCCAATAGTGGCTAAATTTGAAGATACTAATAAGTTATAAGCACTAGAACTTATATTCCAAAAATTATTGGTAGGTGAAATCGTTTGATTTGCAATAGCGAAATGGAATCCTGTACCACCAGTTCTTCTATTTGCAAAAATATTATTACGTAAATTCAACCATGTAGCTTGCTCTAAACCGGTGTTATTACCTCTAACAAAAGCATAACTATTTTGGTTACCAGAACTGGCCGCACCTTCTACTAAAATTGAATTATTAAACACATTCATGGTGATTCCACTATTTGAAGTGAAAATAATAATTCCATTGAATTGGGTATTGGTTGTTTGTCCAGTTCCTATTGTAATTTGATTATTTACAATTGTATTATTGATATTACCTCCGGCAATTTGAATACCATTAACTACTGGTACCGGTGAAATAGTACTTGTGCTTGTTGATGCATTTGTAATATCAAATATTCTATTGCCATTAATTGTTGCATTTTGCCCTGTAGATACAGTTAATCCTGTTACCATAGTAGCTGCATTTCCATTATTTAAACCTCTAATAGCATTAATGGTATTATTTCTAATGGTAGGTATTGAACTTGCTGCTACGTTACAAACCAAACCAGCAGCGGCACCACCTAAAGTAGATAAATTGGTGCTATTGGTACTGATATTATTAATAATATTATTAGTTACAGTTGGGTTTCCTCCTATTGTTGAGGTTAAGAATAAACCATAGGTAACAATTGTTGGCTGATTACCGCTTGCTACCAAGTTAGCAATGGTATTTCCATTTACCAAGAAACTAGGAGAGGCCAATGCACTTACCCTAACTATAATACCAACTGTTTGATTAGTTCCAGTATTTACAATACTATTAGCTACTGTTGCACTTCCTACTGTATTATTATTTATTCCTAAAATAGTTCCACCTTGTACATCTATTCCATAGAATGTGCTAGATAAAGCAGGTGCATTGATAAAGAATCCTTGAACACTATTTCCTACTATGGTAATATTATTTGTACCAAAGTATAATATTCCGCTATGTAATGTTTGTTGGCTAAATCTAATGCTATTGGTAATAGTTGGATGACCAATTAAATTTCCAGTTGACACAGATCCGCCAATTATGGTATTCCCAGCAGTACCTCTGATACCCAAAAATTGACTAAAACCGGTTTGATTGGTAAAGTTAATATTCTGAATAGTATTATTCTGAATTAAAGTAGATGCATTGTTACCAACAGCAGTACTAATACCATTAAAACCAACTGCTTGGTTAACTGTCCAAGGCAGTCCTCCTGCATTTACTGCCGAACCGCCAATCACATTACCAGAAATTATGTTTCCGCTTGAGAAAGAACCAGCCGATAAGTTAATTGCTGTTTGTGTTCCACTAACATTAGTATACACAGGAAGGTTATAAAAAACATTATTATTAGTAATTCTAAAACCATCTCCACCGTTTCCAGCCATAAAGAATCCATTTAATAAGAAATTTGAAATTTCATTGTTTGAAACAACAATATTGTTATGGTAAACATTTGGATTTCCTAACATGTAAATACTGTTTTGTGGTATTCCATTAGGTAGTGTTGCAGTGGTATTATTGGTAATTATATTATTGTTCAAGGTATCGAAAGAACATGGAATTAAAGCCAATGAACCTGCGCCCACTCTAAATTCAATTCCACCGTTAGCAGTTGATGTATTTCCATTTTCAACAATTAAATTCGAAAGTAAAACACCCGTTGCACTATTTGCTAAAATATTAACGCCTGCTGAATTGGTATTTCTCAATCTTAACATACGTTGAGTTGAATTACCACCAGTTGGGATACCAGTTAATTTTATTCTATTAGCGCCATTCAATATTAAAAGATTTGACCCACTTCCTTCAATTATGCGAGGTGAAGAAGTTCCTGCAATTGGGCGAATAGTAACACTAAATGTTCCTGCACCGATACCATCTTCTGCTAATTGATTCAATGCTATAGTACCTGGTTCATTCAATAAATTTGAAGTAATCTCGGCACTAATATTTCCACCTAAAGTTCTAGAATTTAAAAATTCAAATAAACCACCAACACCAGTTAATGAAGTGTATGGCTGACCAATACCAACAGTTAAAACGGTATTTGCAGTAATTACAGGTAAAAACTTATATTGATTTGGGAATAAAGGATATTGAGTGATTGTTCTTACATTGCTTCCAACAGCTAAAGGAGCTGAAGATTGAACGTTACCTGCGTTATCCTGAGCTACTACAAAATAGCTAATACTATCACTAAAAGTTAATGGACTTGAAAATAAAGAATAGTCAATTACAAAATCAGCGGTAAGATTGTTAGCTGAACCAGCAATATTGATTGCACCTGTACTATACCAAGTTAATCTATCTCTTGTATAATAAATTCTTGGTCTGTTAATACCTGTATTTACAATTCCATTATTATCAGAAATTCTAACAGCACTTAATGTTCTTGTTCCAAATAAAGAGCCAGCATTTGTAAAAGGTGTAAAAGTAATTATAGGTGGAAATGCATCAGGTGATTGAGCAAAATTTCCTGAATGTGCACCTATATCGCTTGGAGTATTGATTGATCTACTATTTCCAAAATAATCTTCAGTAATGTTATTGATAGTCGCATCACCACTTTTTTCAGCAGGATTAGTTGAATTTAATGCCAATGTAGCAAAATCAGCAACACTTAGTGAAGCTGGATCGAAATTAGGATCAACTGCAGCTGAGCTAAAATCATTTTTAGTAACCGATTTCCAGCTTGCAACATCACCGCCTAAAAGTGTAAATCTTGAATTTGTTAAAATAATTCCACCAGCTATTCCATTATTACTAGGAGTATAAATGATATTGTAATCACTATTTATTCTTAATGAATCTTGAAAACGAACACCAAAATTAAATCCTGTAGCAGCACCTGAAGTATTGGTAATATTAGCAAAAATATTATTTCTTAAATCCAATGTATGGCCAGCCAAAATTTGAAGTGATGTTTCAAACGCAGCTGTATTTAACGCGCCTGTTCCTGGACTACCTGCCATTAATACGGTGTTGTGATAGTAATTGGCTTGTGTACTTGTTTGATGCCAAATACCTCTTTGTGTATTGGCGTTATTAAATAAATTAGCACCAGAATCAATACCCATTCTAACCATATTGTTAGTAAATGTTGAAAAACCATTTATGTTGGCAATACCAGTTAAAATAGGCGATGCAGTTGAATTACTTCTTAAGCTATGAATAAAATTTCTAGCAACAGTTGTATTATTTCCAACCAAGCTATTACTTGTGCTTATAAGCATTCCTACTACATGAACTGCACCAGCAGTATGATTATGATTGATCACACTTACGATATTCCTACTTATATTATTGTTCACAGCACTTGGGCAACTAATTAACACTCCAGATAATCCGGCAAGAGTTTGTGTGTTTGCAGAACTTGTATTTGTATTTATATTTCGTACATTATTGTCTGTAAATGTTAATTGGCCAAAAGTGTTAAATACAGAAATACCTGAAATTTGAGTAGTTGTAGGTGTGGCAGTCCACAACCAAACACTATCTACTGAGTTATTGGTAAGTGTTTGTGCACCAGTTACTGAAGCAAACGAATGAATACCCGATAAAGCCATTAAAGTGGTTGTACCAGTATAAGTTGATCTTGAATTTAAACCATACACAGCGTTATTGCTAATTACATTTGATCCACTGCTTACCAATATGCCATACATGCTGTGTGTGGCAGCTGTTTGGTTAACTAAAGTTCTGATGGTATTATTTGTAATAGTTTGGCTTAAACTAGTTGATGTCAAAACAATACCAGCCAATGCGCATGCAGTAGTTGTTCCAATATTAGCAGAGCTAGTTATTAAACTGCGGATTAAATTGTTTGAAATATTGGTAATGTTAGAGGCACCTGAACCAACGTTTATTCCATAAATACCTGCTATAGTACCTACATTCAAAACAAATATATTGGCTACAGTGTCTCCAGTAATAGTTATATTTCCAGTTGCAGTTGATTGTATTCCAATTATTCTTTGGTTAGCGGCAGAATTAATACCACTACTTTGAGTTAAACTTCCAATTCTGTTATTGGTAATGTTATAAATTGCAGCGGTTCCGGCTACTAAAATTCCAGTTGCTTGTGAGGAATTAGTAGTGCTGCTTAATGTAATATTTTGAATTACATTTCTATCAACATTAGTTCCTGTAGTTAAGCCTGTATTTAAGTTGATACCAGTGAACGATAAGGCTCCGTTCATTGTCCATGGTGCCCCTGTGGCAAAAGCTACAGATCCACCTATCCAGTTATTAGAAACTATATTATCATTTGAGGTGGTACTTGCATTAATTAAAATTGGATTTAATGTAGCCGTTGAAGTAAATACTGTTCCATAATTATAATAAAAATGGTTACCCGAAACAATAGCACGATTACCCAAACCTGTTGTTAATTGAACTCCATTAGAGGTAAAGTTAACAAAATGATTTCCAGTAATTGTTATGTTATTATTTAACCGAGGTGCTGTTCCTTGTGCATAAATTCCTATTGCAGGGAAAACAGTTCCTGTTAAATCCATTCTAATATAATTGTTTATAAATGCTAAATTTGTTAAACCTCTTGAAGTAGTAGATGGACTTAAATTAATAGTACCTGCATTCACCCCAGCAGTTGATGTATTTCTACTTAAAACAATTACATTTTTGATGGTATCATTTGATCCACCGTCTATAAATGAGATGGCAGGTGTTAAGGTTGAAGAGCAACGAATAACTAAATTAGTGTCGGTAACGGTTCCAATTGCCGACCATCCTAACATATTTACATTGTCTGTTCCTATCAATCTAATCATTCCTAAATTATTTGTACTTGTTCCAGAAACTGCAACTTGACCAACTCCATCTGCTGGACGAATGGTTAATGAATAATTACCTGTTCCACTTTCCAACCATTTGTTCAAAGCAACATCACCAGTTTCAGTAGTGTTTCCTTGAATCAATACATTGGTATTACCTGTCAAAGCACTTGCATTAATAGCAGCAAAAACTCCAGTATTACCTGTTAATGAAGGATAAGAAGGTGTTCCACTTCCACTACCAACATATACTGTGTTTGGAATTGCATTATTGAAAATATAAGAAGCAGCAACTAAAGGTTGAGCAGTAACAGAGTTAACACCACTTGCTAAAGCATAAGGTGCCCTAGAGTTAATATTTCCAGCAACATCTTGAGCAATTACATAATAATAAATGGAGTCGCCTACACTAATTCCTCCTAGCGCTAAATGATCTACAGTAAAGTTATAAACACCATTAGATGATGTTCCTGTTACTAAAGCACCTGCTGAAGACAACCAACTTCCTTGATTTTTTCTAAAATATACTCTTGGCGCTATAGTTCCAGTTGCAACCAATCCTGCATCATATATAGTAGCTTGAAATACTCTATTAGCACTACTGCTTGTATTGATTAAATTAGTAAAATAAATTGATGGAGTAATTACATCGGCTGATAATGTGAATGTGCCTGAATGTGCCCCAATATCTTGTCTTCCAGAACGTATACTTCCATTAATATCATCTGTAACAAATGAACTAATTGTAGTGTCGCCCATGCTTTCAGCAGGATTTGTACTTTGTAATCTCAAATCAACTGCGCTTGCACCTCCAGTGCTATTTATAAAAGCAGGATTAGCATAACCTGATGATGATTCCTGTAAAAATAAATTAGTAACAGACGAAGCAGTTCTTAATGAATTTAAATCTATAAAGTTTATGGCATTGAATCTTCCAATAAATGAATTACCACTAGCAGCATTGAAATGCAAATTAAAATCTGATCTGATGGTATAAACATTAGCTCCATTGAATAATTGGAACAAACTAGTTGGATACATAATTCCATAATGATTGCCGCTTGCTGTACCCAAATTAATTGAGTTATTTACCAAAATATTATTTCTTATGTCAGTGAATGCAAACAATGAAGCTGAAGGTGTAGCCGTAAGTTCTATTGCTGAAGTATTTACTGCTCCATAATCTGGATTTACCTCAGTTAATATATTATTATGATAAACCCTTAGTTGTCCGCCAGTACTTGAAATAATAATACCTCTATAATTAACAGCTTTTTGAATTATATTACCAACGCTATCTCTTCCAATTCTGATTAAATTATTAGAAACAGTTGCTGTACCGCTAACAATTTGCACACCGTACATTAATGAACCTACAGGAGTAAATCCTGTTGGATAAGCACTATTTATACTATGGATATTGTTTCTGATAACACTCGATAAATTACCAATTATACTATTTGAAGCAGAGTAATAAATACCAACCACTGTTTGATTATTATTACTTACATCATTAACGATTAATCGATTAATGTTATTTTGATTGATAATTTGGTTCGCAGAAGCGGAGTTATTATAAATTCCATAAATACTTCCAGCACCAGGGCCATTAAATACTAAATTATTGATATTGTTGTTTATTAAGCTAACTTGATTGCTTACTGCAGAGTAAATACCATTTATTTGAGTTCCAGCCACTGCACTAGTTGGCAGATTTACCAAATTAGTAATTAAATTTCCACTCAATGAATGAATATTTGTTGTGCTCAGTACAATACCATTGATACTGGCATTAGTTAAGGTATTTATTGAATTTGATGTGATATTAAAATCGCGAATATTATTATTATTGATAGTAGCAGCTCCACTTACCGAGGCCAAACCATAAACTGAAATTCCTTGTAATCCATAATTTTTAAAATCGCTTACCCAATTATTACTCATTATTTGTCCGTTGGTAGCCGATTGTAAATAAATTCCACCTAAAGCTGCAGATGTTAGACCTAAGGTTGAATTACTATTGGTATAAAAGTTTTGAACCCTATTATTAATTATATTATTTATACCTCCAGTAATGTACATACCCATTGCTTTGGTAGAACTGGCTATTGGTGAAATTAAACTTATAGAATCTGAGGGATCAACGCCACCTATAATATTACCGCGAATTTGAACGTTTGGTGAGCTGTTACCAGAAAAAATTCCTATAAATGCAGCACAGGTGGTAGTATTAAGATTTGTGCTTCTAGTAGTCATTCTTGAAATGATATTGCTATCAATATTAATATTAGCTGAGTTATTGCTTGAAGTATAAACACCAAAAATAGTATTAGACAATGTTTCAGTTGAAGTAAAACTTGAAACAACATTGTTTTTTATATTTGTAATTCCAGTTGAAAAAGAATAAATTCCTGAAAAACCAGTACAATTATTTCCACCGCCACCATTAAACACCATATTATTGGTATCAGCAGCATGGCCAATGGTATTATTTAAAATGTTTAACATTCCTGAGCCAGTGTATATACCTGTAAAATAACCAGTAGAACCAGCATTAAATTGAAAATTTCTAATAAAATTATTTGTAATATTGGTTGGTCCTGAAACACTTGCATTTGAAAAAATACCATAATACCACCAAAATCCTGTTTGAGTTATAGATTGTTTTGGTAAACCAGCTGCAGATCCTCCATTAAATGGCAGTGTTCCGCCTAAATAATTACCCGAAATATTATTGTTAATAGAATTAACGTTACTAGGATTAAACCAAATACCATAAATATTATTGGTAGATATAACAGCCGTAGCAGTGTCATATATGCTATTACCTCTAATATTAAAATTAGCTCCATTACCGCTATTGGTTTCAGTTACATAAATAGCAGCATGAGTAAAGCCATAAAAATAATTGGAATCGATGGTGATGTTATCGTTTTGTAATACTGCATTTTGACCACTTACCACCACACCTTTTCCATATTTATTTCCTATACTACTAGCGTATACAGGCGAAAAGGTATTATGTCTAATAACGTTACTATCATTACCAATACCCAATACATTTGTGCTGCCACCAATATAAATCATACCTGGTGAATTACCTGTTACATTACTATTATTCCCTGAACGGAAATTAATATTACTGATATTAATACCAATAGCTTCATTTCTTAATATAACTACATTAGAAGAGGTACTCAAAGACCTGTTTTGAACAACCATATTTCTAATAGTAGAATTAGCCACAGCAGCACCCATAAAGTCTATATATTTTGAACCATCAAAAATTAATAAGGCCGTAGCATTACTGTCAGTAATTATTGGACTATTACCAAATGAAGGTTTGAAAGTAACCCTATTACTAGGCGACATTCCAACATAACCACCAAAAGTTATAGGGAAAATTTCGCCTTTGCTAGTATTATAGACATTGTCAATCAATATAAAATTTACAGGACCGGATACTCCAATAGCACTGAGCGAACTTGCCGCTTCTGTTAAAGTAGGATAATCTCCAAAAGTTCCAACTGTATAATCACCTGAAAGTGGTGGTAAAACTTGTCTACCAAAACCAGGGTTTGAGTTAGGACTTGGAATGTTACCTATTCCATTAATTGTAATATTAGTATTATCGGCATTTACCACATTAGGCGTACTGCCCGTTGGTGTAATATCGTATGTTAGCCAAAAACAATTAGTATCAGCAGAATTTATACTTCCAACTAAGTTGGTGTTTCCATTAAATGTAATTGTTCCTGAAGGACTAACAACGGTGCTACCATATTGTTGATTGGTTGAAAAAACAGGTGATCTTCCGGTATAATAGCATTTTGCATTAGCAATAAGGCTTGTACTAGAAGTACCTGTAGTACTATACGAAATAGAAGTTATAGGCAATGGATTACTCAAACCACTTGTAACTACTTTACTTACTAGCATTGGATTGTTGAAACTTCCTAATCCAACACCTAAACTTGTTGGTTGTTCAACTATGGTTTGACTATAAGTCATTGGTGAAATTCCAGCTATTGAAATTTCATCCATAAAAAAGTTATTCCAATAGTCAGTATTAGCCCTAAAAAAGAAAAACAAATTACCTCCAGTTAAAAACGATGATGGAACAGTATAAGTGTATTGTACCCACGCACCATTTATTGTGGTAACAGGGTATCTTGTAATATGCGCATAAACGCTGTCTAATAAAGTAGCAGTGGTTCTATTGTTGGTATTACCAACCCATACCGACATTCTCATATCTGTTGATGTAGTTGAGTTTGAATGTCTCAACGCCCAAAAACTCACAATTACGCCATTTCCGGAAGTGATTGAGGAAGTTGGAATAGCAGGAGAAACTAACCAGCTTACACCAGGAACATTTTGATTCCATGAATCGTAAAAGCACATACCTGAGCCGCTATAAGGCCCACCTGTATAAGGTGCTGAAAAGGTGGAGGCTGTAGCCCTAGCCCAAGGCATTGTTCCAGATTCAACTTGATTAACCCAACCCGTACCCAGTGGAGCAGATGTGGTGTCAAAATTATTTTGAAGCAAAATCTGCCCTTTTAGCCCTTTTCCGAAGAAAAAAACTAAGGTTAAAAGAATTGGAATAAATTTTCCAAATCCTTTTAAATTGAAATTTTTAAAGTAATTTTTTTTCATTTTTTCATTCATTAATTGTTGCGATTAACACTATAAAAAAGAGTTTTACCAACAGCATTTAACCTATATAGGGTAAATGCTATTGACAAATGAATGCAATTAAATTTCAGTAAAAAGGCCTATTTTATTGATGTGGAGCAGATAAAACTACATGGAATAGAGTTGAACTTTTTCTTTATAAGACAAACTTTTTCTTGAACTTTTTTAAAAGTAATTCTTATATTAAATTATTGTTCCATCATTTTCCTGTCCTAATAGAAGTTCTAGCTTTTAAAAACGCAGTAAAATAAGGCTCCTAAACGCTTCCTAAACTTTGCAGTTTGAATGCAAAATAATGTGAAAATACCTCCTTAAATACTTCCCAAAACATGCTTTACATTTTTATGAGGAAACCATCATTTTTCAAAGACAGCTTTTTCAAAGATTCTTAATTTCATCACTTGAAATTTTGGTAATTGGTATTTAATTTCGCTGAAAAAACGAGTAATAACATCAATAATTTGACAAAATACAGACGTATTATTTTTTCTTTTTTTAAAGAAAAAGACTCATTTAAAGAAAATGATATACAACTCAAATCCTTAAGTTCTTTTCGGCATTTATAAATATAATCCAACAAATACATTCACATGGCCTGAGTGGAGGCTTTCAAATATTGACCAGTCTTCCTTTATCCGAAAACACAATTTGAATGTTGGCAAGTACAAGGATTATTTTTTGGAAAGCTGATAGGTTAAGATTTAACGAAGGCTTCGCTTCAAGCGAAGCCTTCGTTTTTGTAACATTTAAAACTACTTTTAAACAATCGTCAACTAAATTTCATAATCTGCTAAAATTATCGGTTTTTTGTGTTTCAAAATTATGTCAGACATCATCAAGCTTTTACCAGAACATGTAGCTAACCAAATAGCAGCGGGCGAGGTAATTCAGCGGCCATCAAGTATAGTTAAAGAGCTTTTAGACAATAGCATTGACGCGGGTGCAACGCATATAAAACTAATAGTAAAAGATGCTGGAAAAGCATTGGTTCAAGTGATAGATAACGGCAAAGGTATGAGTGAAACTGATGCACGTATGTGTTGGGAACGCCATGCTACTTCTAAAATTACCAGTATTGCTGATGTTTTTAAAATAAAAACAATGGGTTTTCGCGGGGAGGCTTTGGCATCTATTGCTTCTGTGGCAAAAGTGGAACTTAAAACCAAAAGAGCCGAAGATGCCGTTGGCACTTTTATAGTAATAGAAGGCAGCAATACCATTACACAAGAAGCTACAGCTTGCCCAACAGGAACTAGCATTATCGTTAAAAATTTGTTTTTTAATATTCCTGCTCGCAGAAATTTTTTAAAGTCAAATCCTGTGGAGTTACGCCATATCATTGATGAATTTACCAGAGCGGCTTTGGCTAATCCAACCATTGGCTTTGAACTTTTTCATAACGATGATTTATTACACAACTTAAAACCTGCCGATTTTGCTTTTAGAATCTGTGATTTATTTGACGATAAAAAACCTGAAAATCTTTTATTGTTCGAAGAACAAACTACCATTATTAACGCAAGTGGATTTATTGGAAAGCCACAAATTGCAAAGAAAACGAGGGGCGAGCAATTTATTTTTGTAAATAATCGTTTTATAAAAGATGCATATTTGAATCATGCCATTGTTAGCGGATTTGAAAACATTATAGCCAAAGATCAATACCCATTTTATTGTATCAATATTGAAATAGATCCATCAAAAATAGACGTAAATATTCATCCAACTAAAACAGAAGTAAAGTTTGAAGACGAACGAAATATTTACCAAATTTTAAGAGCTGTAACACGTAAAGTTTTAGGCGAAAATTTTGAAACTCCAACATTGGACAACAGCCATGATGACAATCGTTTTTTGCAACAAGATTTATATAATAACCAAGCTACACATTTTAATAATATTCAAAGCAGCAGCTCGCAAACCATTGGAAAAGCTAGTGATGGCAAAAATGATTTGTTTAAAAATGAATATGCAAATTCACGAAATTTTAAAAAGCAACAAACAACTAATTGGGAAGATTTATTTAAAATAGCGTCACCAGAACCACCAATAGAAATACAAAATACGCCTGAGCAAAATGCACAACAAACGCTCATAGAAAACAATAAACAAAACAGTCAGCAGTTTTTACAAATTCAACAAACTTATATTGCTACGCAAATAAAAAGTGGCATGCTGTTAATTAGCCAACAAGCAGCCCATGAACGTATTTTATTTGAAAAGTATTTAATTGCAATCAAGTTGCAACCCATTGTTAGTCAGCAAAAATTATTTCCAAAAGCCATTACTTTAAATGCTAAAGATGAAAGTATTTTACGAGAAATATTGCCTGAAATTAAAGCATTGGGATTTGATGTAAATGAATTTGGAAAACACACATTTGTAGTAAATGGTGTTCCGGCAGAAATGCAATACAATAACGAACAAGATTTGATTTTGGATTTAATAAGTAACTATAAAGAAAATAGAAATTTAGCCGATAGTAAACACGAATTAATAGCTAAAATTTTAGCCAAAAAGGCAGCCATTAAGGCTGGCACTGTGCTTGCCATCGATGAAATGAATCGTATTGTAGATGAACTTTTTGCATGTAGCGAACCCAAATATTCGCCCGATGGAAAAGCTTGTTTACTTACACTTAGTATGGCCGAATTAGCCAATATGTTTAAATAAATTGTTCCAATAAATAAATAAAAAATGTTCAAACAATATCGTCCACCAAGTGCAAGTGTATTACCACCGGCAGTAAAAAACTTACTAATTATTAACGGTCTTTTTTTCTTAGCAACCTATGTTTTAAAAGACAGAAATGTGGTAGATTTAACCAGAACATTTGGGCTATTTTTTCCATTAAGTCAAAATTTTAAACCATTTCAGCTGCTAACTTACATGTTTATGCATGCCGATTTTTTTCATATTTTTTTCAATATGTTAAGCTTATATATGTTTGGCACTAGCATTGAAAATTTTTGGGGATGGAAACGTTTTAGTGTTTTTTATTTAGTAACCGCTTTAGGTGGAGCGGTGGTTTATTTAATAGTAAAATACATTGAAATCTCTCATTTAAAATCGCAAATACCATTAGACGTTTATAACATGGTAGTGAACGATGGAACGGAAATGATTAAGAACGGTTATAATTATACCAACACGCAGGCTGCCGAGTTAAATTTACTCATAAATATTCCTGTAATAGGTGCAAGTGGCGCGGTTTATGGCGTGTTGCTAGCCTTTGGAATGATGTTCCCAAATACCGAAATTATGATGCTCATGTTCCCAGTTCCTATTAAAGCCAAATACTTGGTTTTTATTATGGGAGGAATGGAATTATTACTTGGAGTTAACAATGCTGCTGGCGATAATGTGGCGCATTTTGCCCATTTAGGTGGTATGTTATTTGGCTTTATTTTGGTTAAATATTGGAACAAAACCAATAGAAATACTTTTTATTAATAGTTTAGTTTTTAATCAATTTCGGATGTCGTTATTAGATGATTTAAAGTATAAGTTGACACAAAAAAATGCAGTGGTAAGAATCATTGCATTGAATGTTTTGGTGTATTTGGTTTTTGCGCTCGCACATGTTTTATTTTGGCTTTTTCAAGCCAACGATATTTTATCGTTGGTTGAAAAAAAATTCGTTTTGTATGCCAATTTGAATAATTTTATCATGCAGCCATGGGGTATTATTACCTACATGTTTTTTCACGATGGATTTTTTCATATCCTATTTAACATGCTTTGGTTGTATTGGCTAGGCATGTTACTTCACGAATATTTGGGCAATACACGCGTGTATCAAATTTATTTTGTTGGTGGTGTTTTTGGCGGATTTCTTTATATGTTTTCCTATAATGTTTTTCCGGTTTTTAGCGTAAATCTAAACGATTCTTATGCATTAGGTGCATCGGCTGGAGTGCTTGCCATCGTTGCGGCTGCGGCTACTTTGCTGCCTAATTACACAGTCATGTTATTTGGAATTTTCCCCGTTCAGTTGCGTTATATTGCTTTGTTTTCTGTTTTAATTGATTTGTTAAATATTCCTAGCAATAATGCAGGCGGAAGAATTGCGCATATAGGTGGGGCACTTTCAGGATTTTTATTTATAAAATACCTTTATACCAATAACGATTTAACTAATTTTATTCATTCAATAAGTACTTTTTTCAAAGGATTTTTCAAGCAAAAACCAACCATGAAAGTGCATCATAAAGCTGATTCAAAAGTAAATTTCAGTGCTAAAGCAAATAAGCCAAATCAGGCGGATATAGATGCAATTTTGGATAAAATAAGTAAAAGCGGATACGAAAGCTTAAGTGCAAAAGAAAAAGAATTGCTTTTTAAAGCGAGTAAGGAGTAACGGAGTGCGGAATGACAAAAGTGCGAAATGAAAGAAAAAAGAAATTTAAAGAGTATTCCGATAGCTGTCATTTATGTTTTTTCTTCAATCAATAAATATTGGATAAATAAAAAACCACATAGTTACATAGATTACATAGTTTATAGGCTATGTTTTCTATATGTCTATGTGGTTCAAGTTTTGTTTTTTAACAAGGACACATAGCATTGCATGTTA
>CAIUQQ010000083.1 GCA_903901345.1 uncultured Bacteroidota bacterium
GTAATTCCTTTAACTGCAGCAGATCCGGATTTTCCATGTGCTCCACAAATTGCTGAAGCAATAAATAAATTTTCTTCACAACGGTATTTCTCCTACGCACCTGCTGAAGGTTACAGTTTTTTTAGAGAAGCAGTAGCCAATTTCCATACTATAAATAGAAGAATAAAAGTTGAACCTAAAAATGTAATAGCAGTTGATAGTGCTGCTTATGGGATTTATATGGTTTGCAAAACTTTTTTGCAAAAAGGTGATGAAGCCATCGTTTTTGATCCTGTAGATTTTCTTTTTAAATATTCAGTTGAAGCTAATAATGGAATTGCAGTTCCATTTACGGTTCCTCTTGAACCAAATGGTACATTTAATTTTGAAAATTTAGCAGCTTTAATAACTCCTAAAACCAAAATGATTTGCTTATGTAATCCTTTGAATCCAACTGGAAAGGTTTTAACACAAGAGGAGTTATCTAAAATTGGTGATTTAGCTGTAAAACATAATCTCATAATTTTATCGGATGAAATTTGGAGTGATATTGTCTTTGAACCTAATATTTATACAAGTATTGCCTCGCTGAGTGAAGCAATAAATCAACAAACTATTATTGTAACTGGTTACAGCAAATCTTATGGATTAGCTGGTTTAAGAATAGGTTCTGTAATAGCTCCGAACGAAAATATTTTCAATTTATTATTACTAAAATCCGAACATCAATCAACAATTCATGGTTGCAATGTATTGGCTCAAGTTGCTGTAACTGCTGCTTTAAATGAATGTAAAGATTGGTTGAAAGATTTTGTTTTACATTTAACCAAAATGCGCAATTTATGTGTGGATGGTTTGAATAAAATTGATGGTTTTGAGTGTTTTTCGCCTCAAGGTTGTTACTTAGTTTTTCCTGATATTACCAAAACAGGAATGTCAGCTCAGGAATTACAATTGCATTTGTTAAATGAAGCTAAAGTAGCCGTTGTTCCTGGTTTAAGTCAATGGTTTGGACAAAATGCAGCAGGACATATTCGTATAAGTTTTGCTACTTCGGAAGAAATAATCAGTGAAAGTTTAAGTAGAATTTTAAAAACAATACATAAAATATGAAAGTTGTAATTATTGGAAGTGGGTTAGCAGGTTTAGCAACTGGAATTATTTTGCAAAATAATGGTATAGAAATTTCAATCAATGAAAGAGATAGTCATTTACCTAGAAAAGGTCATGCTTTTTTGCTTCATCCAGATGCAATGGAAGTGCTAACAATTATTTCAAAATACAATCCTAACTTAGAAATCCCAGGTCAATTTATTGATAAAATTGTAATGAAAAGACCAGATCATACACTTTTAAATTATTCTGAATTAGAGTCGTGGATTTGTATGAAAAGAATTGATATTATTAAATATTTATATTCATTTTATGATGAAAATAAAATAAAATTTAATAGAATTTTTTCTCATTTTATTTACAAAAATGAGCAAGCTATTGCTGCTGTTTTTGAAAATGGAGAAATAGAATATGGTGATGTATTTATTGGTGCTGATGGTGCTAGATCAAAAGTAAGAAAATTACTTTTTGGAGAAACGAATTACACCAAAAATCAAGTAAGAGAAATAGTAGGAGTGGTTAATAATCCTAAGTATATTGCTAATTTCCCCGATACTTTTACTAAATATATAAGTGCTGAAAAAAGTTTAGCGGTTGGAATGATTCCATGTTCATCTACAGAACTTGTATGGTTTATGCAGTTTGATGTAAATTTATTAAAAGAAAAAGATGAAAGTCCTGAAAGTTTAAAAGAATTATGTATTGATTTATTAAATGATTTCCCAAAAGATGTGCAAGATTTATTAGCATTAAATGATTTTTCAAATAATTTTATTTGGTATTCAACGGACTTTGATTTATTGCCAGCATTTCATAAAAATAACATTGTTCTATTAGGTGATGCTGCACATTTAGCACTTCCATTTACAAGTGCTGGAATTACTAACGCTTTTATTGATGCTAAATGTTTTACAGAATTATTTTTAAAAAGTATACCGTTTGATGTAGCTTGTACTTCTTTTTATAATTTAAGAGAAAAAGATTTAAACGAGCACGTTGTGTTAGGAAGGCAAATTAAAGATGATTTTCTGAATCCTAAAAGTGAAACATTTACAATTCCCTTAATTAAAAATTTAAATGAAGGTGAAGCGAAAAAAACTGAAAAGAAAATAAATTTACTTTACTTTACCGATCCTGTTTGTTCAACTTGCTGGCTAATTCAACCTCAATTACGTAAAATATCATTGCTTTATGGTGAATATTTAGATATAAAATATCACATGGGTGGACTTTTGCCAAGTTGGAATAATTACGATAGGGGATTAATAAAAAAACCTTCTGATGCAGCAGAACATTGGAAAGAAATGGCAGAAAAATATGAAATGCCAATTTCTCCGGATGTTTGGATTGAATCCCCTTTAGCATCCTCTTTTCCTCCTTCAATTGCTATAAAAGCTGCACAGTTACAAAACAAAATTAAAGCATATAACTTCCATAGAAGAATTAAAGAATTATTGTTTTTTGAAAGTCAAAATGTTTCTGATATTGATCTAATTACTAAAACAGCAGTAGAAGTTGGTTTAGATGAAAATAAATTGATTCAGGACATGAGCAAAATAGCAAAAGTTAAGTTTGAAGAAGATTTAGAACTAGCTAAAAGTTTAGGAATAACAACGCTTCCAACTTTAATTTTTTCTAATAAATTCAATGAAGAAATTATACTAAAAGGTTATCAA
>CAIUQQ010000084.1 GCA_903901345.1 uncultured Bacteroidota bacterium
GAAATAGTATTAAATCATGCTGGTTTTGCCGATAATGATACTGTAGAAAAATTGATTGAAACAATAATAAAATTCAATAAAATCTCAATATCAGAATATGAATTAATGTGTTTAAATGCAAAAAAAACATACGAAGAATTTTATAGACCAGGAAAATATGCTAATAGGTTAAAAGGAATTTTTGATACAAAGAATGAATCATAATAAAATCAATTTTGTATTACTACTAACTGCATGTATAGAACCAACACAGTTTAAAAATAAAGTGCAGCGAAATGATTCCATGATTCGCTTAGCTGATTATAAAGAAGCTTTAAAAATGTGGCTTCATTTTAAAGATGAAAATATTACTACAATCATTTTTGCGGAAAACTCTGGTTATGATTTAACTGAAATAGAAGAAGTATTTTTAAAAGAAAATAAGTTCCAAAGAAATTATCAAATTTTCCAAAAAATAGCAAGCGAAGTTCCTCAAGGATTGCATTATGGTTACAGTGAATTAGAATTAATTGATCATGTGGTTAGTGAAATTTCTTTACTTAAAGATAATGATTTTATAATAAAGTCAACAGGTAGAATTTACTTTCCAAAAATATATTTGCTGACTCAAAATTTAGTAAAAAGTCATGTTTTTATTGGTGATTCGAGAAGATTTAATTTTTTGAAATGGCATAAAAATTATGTGTTAAGTAACTTGTTAATTTTCAATGTTAAATGGTATAAAGAAAACTTATTAGCTAAAAAGGAAATCATGTTAGGTTTAAAAATAAGTCATTTTGAAACGCTATTATTTTATTTATTAAATAAACAAAAATCAAGTTCCATTACACTTAGGTTTCCTTATAATGTAAACCCAGTTGGAATTGGAGCGCATTGGGATGTAAATTATCAATCATTAAAAAAAAGAATTGAATATTTAATAAGAGGAATTTTTAGAAAAATATTTCCTCAAATTTGGATATAATGAACGTTAATATAAATACAAGAACAGATGCATCATTTAATTTAACAAATAGACTATTAAGACTTTTGTGGAATTTTATTTATCAAATATTTTTCAGGTTTTCGCCTAGGCCTTTTCACGGATGGAGAAGATTTTTATTAAAGGTTTTTGGTGCTAAAATTGGTAAGGGTGTTCATGTTTATGGTGGAGTAAAAATTTGGGCTCCATGGAACATTATAATAGGTGATTATAGTGGGATAGGAAATGGAGTTAATTTGTATTCACAAGGATTAATTAAAATTGGAAAAAACGCTATTATTTCTCAAGGTAGCCACATATGTACAGGAACTCACGACTATAATGATTTAGGATTTAAATTAATCACCAAACAAATAAAAATTGGAAACAATGTTTGGATAGCAGCTGAAGTATTTGTTCACCCGGGTGTAGAAATAGAAGATGGATGTATAGTAGGTGCACGTTCGGTAGTTACCACAAATTTACCAGCATGGAAAATTTGTAGTGGATTTCCATGTGTTCCTAAAAAAGACAGAAAATTTCAATCAATTTAAAAAATTATATTTTAGATGTTAGATTTAACAATAGCAATACCAGTAAAAAATGAAGCTCATCAAATAGCTGCATGCTTGAAAAATATTGGTAATAATTTTGCTAAACAAATTGATATAATTGATTCGTTTAGTGATGACAATACAGTAGAAATTGCCAAAGAATATGGAGCAAATGTATTTCAAATTAAATGGGATGGAAAATATCCAAAGAAACGAAATTGGTATTTATTGAATCATACGCCAAAAACTAAATGGGTTTTATTTTTAGATGCTGATGAA
>CAIUQQ010000085.1 GCA_903901345.1 uncultured Bacteroidota bacterium
ATTATTAAATTAATTGATTAAAAGATAAATTTACTTAAGAAATGCCATGCATCATGGTCAATAATTTTTTACTTAAAAAGAATAAAATTACTGATGCAATTCCTGCCATAAATACAAATAACATAAAGAAACTGTACAAGCTATTTATTTTATAACCTACAAACGATTTTTCTTTAATTACTGAGTTTGCAAAAATGTTTTTCACTACTTCCGCTTTTACAGATTTGTCTTTTATTGATTCTAAATTTATTAAATCAATACTTATAAAATCAGCCCCGTTAATGGTTTCTTTTTTATCTAATTTTTCACAAACAACTATATTTTTCATAGTTTGTTCGTTTTGAACAGCAGCAACCGAAAGCATAGTTTCAGGATAATATGAACTTAACGTTCCTGCAAATTTATTAGCAGAAGCAGTTGATAAAAACCAAACTCCCATTAGTAAAGAAGCAAATTTTACTGGCGCTAATTTATTTACCATTGATAAACCAATTGGCGAAAGACATAATTCACCAAAAGTATGGATCAAATAAAGGCTCAATAACCACATCATATTTACTTTTGCCGAAGGCTCAATTCCTTTTACACCAATAGCAATTACTGCATAACCAGCAGCTAATAATAACAATCCAATTGATTGTTTGTAAGGTGAAGCAGGCTCCATTCCTTTATTGCCTAAAGCTGTCCATAATATAGAGAAAATTGGTGCAAAAATTACAATTGCAATTGCATTTACAGATTGGAAAGCACTCGCAGGAATTGATTGAATATTCATTCCTTCAGGAGCAATTCCGCTAATTAAATATACCAATGAACCAATTGCAGCAGCAATTAAAAGAAGGATTAATTCTCTTACACCTTTTTGTTCGTTCATCATTTTGGTAAATACTTTAAATCCTAAAAATCCAAGTAAGAAAATAATAACTGAATAAATAATGGTTAGTGTACTTTTTGAAAGCATTAAACCAACTTCTCTATTGGTTTGTTCATCGGCAAAGAAAGTAAGTGAAGCACCAGCTTGTTCAAAAGCTGCCCAGAAAAATATTACAAAAAATGCAACAATATATATTACCCAAATGCGTTCTTTTTCAACTTTTGTTAAGCTTTTATCAGATATAATAAAACCAGGAGCGGCTATAGAAAGTGAGAATATAAATGATCCAATTACACCTTGACCTAATAAATAAAACAATGCGAATAAACCTATTTCAATTCCTAACCATGTTAGTACTTGTTTTTGGGTAAAATCAGATTTCACTTCTTCAGCACTAGCTGTAACGTCAATATCTCTGCTTACATTTGGTTTGTCGCCAATTGCTTTTCCCTCTGGACTAACTAAGTAATGACTTTTTAACCAAACAAATATTAAAGTACTTACCATCATTCCAATTGAAGCGGCTAAAAAGCCCCATTTAAAATCAGCTGGATCGCCAGTATTTCCTAATCCACCACAGATTAATGGTGATAAAAATGCGCCTAAATTTATTCCCATATAAAAAATGGTAAATGCAGAGTCAATTCTTTTATCGCCTTTTACATATAATTGACCAACCATAGTTGAAATATTTGGTTTAAAAAATCCATTTCCAAAAATTAACATTCCTAATCCACCAACCATTAATACCGTTGCAAATTCAACTTGAGTATAAAAAGAGCCACTTAAAAACATACAGAATTGTCCAATGGCCATCATGATTCCACCAATAACAATTGATTTTCTATTTCCCCAATATCTATCAGCCATGTAACCTCCCAAAAGTGGAGTTAAATATACAAGGCCTGTATAGCTTCCGTAAATATCAGAGCTAAGCGCTTTGTCGAACAAAAGAGCTTTAGTTAAAAATAAAATAAAAATTGCTCTCATTCCATAGTAACTGAAACGCTCAAACATTTCTGTAATAAATAGCAAATACAATCCTTTTGGATGTCCGGTAGATGAATTACTCATAGTTTTTAAAATTGATTTTTTAGTTTTTATATGTTTGCAATATATAAATGCATTGATAAATTCCAATTTTTTATGAAAACAATTTACTAAAATTGCAGCCAATGAAGAAATTAATAATCATTACAAGCCTCATCTCAGGATTAACAGGCTTATCATCGTGCGATGTTTTAAACGAAGTAGCAAAGCAACAAGGAATAAAAATACCTAATAACATTCCTACCAATATTCCTTTATCAAATGAGGAGGTCATTAAAGGATTGAAAAATGCTTTAAATGTTGGAATTGACAGTTCAGTTTTTTCATTAAGTAAAGTAAATGGATATTTGGGAAATGAATTAGTAAAATTAGCATTACCACCAGAAGCTCAACCAGTAATTAATAATATTTCGAAAATTCCTGGTGGACAAAAATTGTTGAATGATGCAATTTTGGCTATTAATAAAGCTGCTGAAGATGCCGCTCCGCAGGCTAAAACAATATTTGTAAATGCAATCACCAATATGAGTATTCAAGATGGTTTCAATATTTTAAAAGGACAGCCCAATGCGGCAACTACTTTTTTAAAAAATGGTACTTATACCCAATTAACCAATGCCTTTGCTCCTAAAATAAAAACTTCTTTGAGCAAACCATTAATAATGGGTTATTCAGCAGAAAAGGCCTATCAAACTTTAATAGATGGATATAATTTAGCATCATTAAATGGCATGTTATTTCCTGTAGTTAAGCAGAATTCATTGGCCACTTATACCACTCAAAAGGCCTTAGATGGATTGTTTTTAAAATTGGAACAAGAAGAAAAATTGATTCGTCAAGATCCAATGCACCAAGTTACAGATATTTTGAAAAGAGTATTTGGTACTAAATAATTTAAATATTAATGTTTTCAACATTTATATTTAAATAATCAATAGTCTCATTTTAAAAGCTTATAATATTGGAATTTGATTTGCATTGCATTGCATTGCTTTGCAATGTATAATAAATAAAGATTTGAACCACATAGAAACATAGAAAACATAGCA
>CAIUQQ010000086.1 GCA_903901345.1 uncultured Bacteroidota bacterium
ATTTTTTACTGCTGAATATTCATTTTCATCAACTATAATCGTTCCTTTTTTATCTAAAATATCTGTTTCAAAACCTGTTTTAATAATACCGTTTTCATTTTTAAGAACAGGAAACCTTTTTTTATTTACCTCAAAACCTTTCTCAAAGGGATCTTCATCCCACATTACTTTTAAATCTGATGGATTTCCTTCATTTTTAAATTGATTGGCATCAATCTTATCAGCTAATATACTGGACTTAATATTATATTTTTTTCTCTCTGTTACTGCATCTTGTTTTTTATTGGGTTCAATACAAAGTCTATCACTCCATTCCGTTATAGCAGACGATTTTACCCAACCTTGTATAGTATATTTTGCACTACTAGGCCCTGAAAATCCATTTGATTGAGAAATCAGAAAAGCATTTTTTTCTTTTTTATAAATAAATAAAAACTTTGAAAAAGCAATTGTTTTTTCAGATTCGTCATTTAATTCGGGACTTTTAAAAACTTTTAATTCATTATTTTTATTAGTATACTGAGAAATATTACTCATAAAATTAGGATCACTAATAATTGACAACCCCTTTATTGAATATTTTTTTTCACTATTAATTAATGCATCTCCCCAAAGCAACAAATTTTCTTTTCTTATCCATCCAAAATCTTCAGCTCCTTCACTTATTATTCGTTTTTGATCAATCATTGACATTTCATATTTTACAATGTGTAAAAAACTTTCTTTTTCTTCAATTACCCAAAATGCCTCCATAAATTGAGCAATTTTCTTTTTTGAATAGCCCGATATATCAGAATATGTTTGGTTATTGTCTCTATCAGAATAAACAATCCATTCGGCACTTTTATCTACATTTTTTGTATGAGTTGGTAATATATTACCAGTAGGCGAGTCATAGTCAAGAGGTTTTTTAAAAGGTTTGGTTCCTTTTTTTATTTGTGCAAAACCATTTGAAACTATAAATGTAAAAAAAAGTATTTGTATAATTATCTTGTTCATTTTTATATTTTTATAAGTTTATAATTTAGTAATTTAAAATCGTCTTTATTAAAAAAATCTATTGATTTTTTTAATATTTTTTCGTCAAATAATTTATTTTCATTTGAATAATATAAATTTACAATAATCTGATTACTAGTAACACTTAATAAGTATCCTAATTCCCTTGGAAATAAATTTAACAATTCTCCGGTCTCTTTTGACAATAAATAATCTTTTATATAATTATCCGATAAAATGTAATTTATTGAAATTGTATCTTTTATGACAAATGGCTTTTCTGCTATTAAATTACGTATTTTTATTTTGTCTTCATTAAACTGCGGTAATCTATATTGTTTTGTGTAAAGATTTTCCATTACTTCCTCTGTTTTAGTTGGGTCATCAATAATTGTTGGCTTTTCGCCATCAGCAACAAAAAGTAAAAACTTAATTTCCTTCAAATCTTTAACAGAACGAATACATTGGGACAGTTTGGCTTTTTGAGTAGATGATAAAGCCTCCTTTCCAGGCAGCTTTGTATTTTCAACATAAATAAAATAAAACGAATTGTATTTTTTATTTACTTGTTGCCCCATTGAAATCAATGTACTAAACAGCGTAAGAATTATTAAAGGTAATTTTTTCATAACAAATTATTTAGTTTTTTGAGTAATTTCCATGCTAGAAATACAGTTGGTTTGTGGGTTTTTTATTACAACCATGTCAACAATAGTTTTATCTTCTTCTATTGAAATTGCTTGACAATAATCTACCCATTGACGTGTTTTGCTTCCATTTATTTTAATAGGTATTTGTTCATTACAAAGTAATGTTCTAAAAAAACTCATACCTTTTATATCTCCATTTGCTATTGATTGCAACTTATTTATTAAAATTGATTTTGGAATTTCTGGAGCTTTCCTTTCTGCGCCAGTTTTTTTATCAATTATTTTCAGTGGTAAAACTTCTATTTTAACTTTTGTAGCATTTTTTGAGACATCATTACTAACTAATATTTCAAATTTTCCAGCATTTTTAAATATATAAGACGGATTTTGTTCTTTACTGTCTACTTCACCACTTTCACCAAACATCCAAGTCCATTTTGTGGCACCAGGAGTAATGTCTTTAAATTTAACAATATCAGAAACTCTCACTGTTTTAGGTGATTCAATAGTTGGTTCTGAAATAATGTTATCAGCACTAACATTTGGGGCATTTATCACTATTTGAACGTTTGCTTTACAATCAGTATTTTCATCTAAATAGAATGTTATATTATATGTTCCAGCCTTTGTAAAACTATGTGTAGTTTTTTGATCAGAAGATGATTCTCCATCACCAAAATCCCAATGGTAGGCATCTCCTTCAAATTCAGTTTCAAACGATATTTCATCATTTATTTCTGCTGTTGTTGGAGGTGTAGTAATAATAGGTGGTGTGCATTCATTTCCTCTAAAAATAAAAAATAAAGTAATTCCAATTACTAATAAAATTACTAAAATTAATACGATTAAGCGTTTTCCCATGATTTGATTTGTATATATAAATATTAATTAATTACGATTTTGGTTCCTAAAAACAATGAAGTGGCATTTAAAGTGAAAGAAGATGTTCCGTTCATTAACGTATTGTATTCTCCTACTTTGTCGGTAAGTTTATAATTATTTGAGTTACTATTGGTATGTGCAGAAGAAGTAAACATAATGCCCCCTACCAACAATAACTTTTTACTAATTTCATAAGTAATTGCAGGTTTTATAATAAGTGCAATACTTGAATTAAATTTAAAATCATTGGTTTTATTCACATTTTCTTTAGTGCCATCATCATAGCCTTCGAATTTTCTTTTTTCGAATTCAGCATCAATTAAAAGTTCAATTCCTTTTGCTGAAGTTGTATTTCCATACTTATCAGTAAAATACTTCCTCAATTCTTCCCTTGAAACAATTAATTCATTTACTGATGTAGTTCCTTTATAAACAAAACTTCCATTTTCATAATTATATGCCGCATCATAGTTCATATTTGAACTACCATTGCTTGATCCATTTAGAAATAAATTAAAGGCCACACCTAAGTCTAAATTAAGCCAAAATTTACTATCACTTGATAAGTGCTTTTTATATTTCACAAAAAAAGGAATTAATAAATTAGACATGTTATTTGCTTCGCTTAATGAATTAACACTAATCATTCGTCTATATTCAGTGTTGGTTGTGTTTTCAACACCCTTGTATTCTGCTCTAAAAACATTATTTGCCAATTCAGTACTAAATGAATGTGTTTGATAAATAGCACCAAATCCAATACCCCATTGCCTTTGCCATCTAAAATAATATTCAAATTCAGCCCCAATACTTAATGAACTATTGCCATTAGATTTATTTTGTATCATATCACCTAATTTTGAACTACCAAGCACATAATCAGCATAACCTAAATTTCCTTGAGCAGGTCCATTGAATGAAAAAGAATTAAAACCAAAAGCAATTATTGGCGTAACAAACATATTTGGTCCATCATTTTTAGGACATCCTTTGTTTTCTTTTATCCCACGTAGTGTTGGACAATTATCATCTTGATCAAAAACATAATCTTTATCTTTATCATTTGTAAAATTCAGAGTATATCCAATTGAAAATATTTCACTTATTTTCAAGTCTTCACCATTATCCAATATTTTACATCTCATCAAAACTGTATCAATGCATTCTATTGCCAAATCATTTTTTGCGTAAGCATTGTATTTTCTTATCAAAATAAAATTGAAATTATTATTATTTAAACCGTAATAGTTTGCGGTAACATTGGTTATAACCGCCTTTATACCATTTGGAAAAACTTCCTTTGTTTTGGCTATATAATCATCTACTTTTCTATTCTTTAATCGAATATTTCTTGGGAATTCAAGTTCATTGTCAAAAAAGCCGGTTACTAAATTATCAAATACTTCTGCTTTGTCAGTAAATAATAATTTAAACTGTGAAGCAGTTACGTTAGAAAAGCCATTTTTATCTAATTGAGAAAATGATGCATATTGCTTGTAATCATTTAATAATTTCTCGGCTTTTTCTATCAATTTATTTTTTTCTGTTATACTCTTCTGTGCATTTGCAACAAATACAAAAAGCAATAACATATATATGGTAAGTTGAATTTTTTTCATATATTTATTTAATTAATTTTATATTCTAAACCTACATTTAAACCAACATTTCTTATAATACTTTTGGCTGTTGAATTTTCGAGTGGTGTAAATACTTTATTATTATCCAAAAGTATAAACCCTGTATCTGAATAATCATTATTAATGCTTTGACCAAACATTGCATTTACACCAAAAAGAAATGTCGATTTATCATTAATTTTATAACTTAAAGATGGATTAGAAACTAAAAAATATGCGTACTGATTCGTAAAAGATGCATTTTTTGTATACCCATTAATCTTATCATAAAATTTAATTTCACTGTTACTATTCACTATTTTACTTATTAGTAAACCAAAATCTAAATCTAATGCAAGTTTACTTGTCAAATTAAAAACATAACCAGTTGCTAGTGTAATTCCTAACGAAATGAATCTATCACTAGTAAGTTTTAATTTATCAAATTGGAAATTGTCTGGTTTTGACAATAAATACAATTCATAGTTCATAAACATCAGGTTTAAACTTGTTTTTACATACATTTTATTTTTAAAAAAGGAATATTTATAATAAGTGTCTAAAATAAATGTTTGTGGTGGAGTGTCCGTATTTTTTGGAAAAGTGATCAAATATGGTTTTTGTAAACCATTATTAGTCCTAAACCATTGGTAATTTGTTCCTGAGGAAAAAATAAATCCAATTTTTTGATCTCTTTTGTTTGTGAGTTTTTTAATAGGCTTCTGAATTTGTAATTTCTTTATTTTATCATCTGATAATGTATCAATTTCATCTGGAATTTGATCAAAATCAATGTCATTAATTAGGTCAAATTGATAAGATTTTGGGTTTATAAAGTCGATGGCTACTATTTTTAAAGAATTATCATTTTTATTTACATTAATTTTCATCAAAACAGTGTCTGTAATATTATACCTTATTCCTAGCGAATTTGATATTTTTGACTGTCTAATAATCACTATTTTCAATACATTGGAATCAATTTTACTGAAAGAGATATTTTTATTTAATAATTTAAAACCAATCCCATCTACAAAATTATTAATAACCATTTCTTTAAATTCTGATATTTTGATTTGTTTTAATTTAATAGAATTCAATTCATTCTCCCCATTAAATGTTTTTATGAAACTTGGCTTTATATGATTTACTATAGATGCATTTTTAGAAAAAAGAGAAATGTATTTATCTACTACCTTTACATTTAATGATTCAGATCCAAATGTTTTAAAACTTTGAAATTCGTTATAATTCATTATTAAAGTATCAATATTATTTAATAAAATTAGTCTATTAGCATAAACTAACCTTCTATTTTGCGCATAAGAGATAAATATAAAGCACATGAATATAAAAACTAATAATTGTTTCATAAGATTAGTTTTTAATGAATTTATTGGTTGCAATATTGCCATCAATATCAATCACTTTTATTAAATAAACTCCTTTAGCCAAATTGTCTATATTTATATTTTCTACTTCAACATACTTCTCTTTTTCATCAAATTGTTTTTTAAATATTAAATCACCTAAATAACTAACTATTTCTATTGATGTAATTACATTTTTGATCGACTTAATATTTAATAAATGGAATGCAGGATTTGGATAAATGGAGATTTTAAAATTTTCTGATTTATCTAATTCTTTCACGTCAGTTGGTGTGGCATAGTAATACTTAAAGGAACAAACATTACTAGTGTTTAATTTTACCCAAACATAAAAATTGGTTAATAAACTCATATCTAGGTTATAAATATTCACAACTTCGTCTTCCAAAATTGAATCTTTATAGGTAGTTTTATATGTCACTCCCCACTGAAAACCATTTGCATCATTAGCTAAACACCAAAGCTGTTGTTTTCCATTTGGTGTAGTTCTTCTTATTACTTGAACATCTTCTCTTGGTGGTTCATTATCTCTAACAAATACACTTTTACTTTTTGAACTTATGCAACCAAAATTATTTCTTATATTATTCACAACTTCAACAGTAGTAGGTTTGGCAGCAGTTTGGAAATTGATCAAACTAAAATTGGCATTTCTTGCTTGAGTAATCGGTAGATTATTAGGAGTAACAAACCATGTATAATCGTAATTAGTTACACTATTGATTGGAGTCAATTTATTGACAGAATAATTTACGTATTTACTATTATAACATACATAATCTGGGTTAATATTATCCTGCAAAGTAAAAATTGGTATGGCTGGTCTTGGATTTACTGTTATAACAAATGTAGTATCATTTTCAAAACACCTTTTATTATCATATGTAAAAGCTGATTTTATAGTATAAGTAACTTTAACAATTGAATCTTTTGTAGCGTTAAATGAAGATATTTTCTCATTGCTTGGAATTGAAGTATTTGTATCAGTAACAGTAATTCCAGCAATGGTAAAAGGAGGTGAGGAAGTAAAACTCCATCTGTAATCTGTTCTACCAATTATCGGTGGTGTTTTAATGGTAGAAATAGCCCAAGGTTTTACATTTAAAAACGTATCAGAGCAATAAATATTTTGAGAAAAAGGATTGGATGTTATTGGAATTGGATTTACAATTATTTTAGTTTGAATTGGACTTCCTAAACAGGTTATTGAATAATAAGTAAATTTAGGTATAATGGAATACAATGCTGAATCTGGCTTAGATAAAACATTATACAATTTTGCACTAACAATATTTGCAGAACCTGTATCTGTTAAACCCTGTATAGCAGTTGAATTTGTTTTATTCCAATCAAACCTTACTTTGTTAACATCGTAATCTGTTTTAAATTGGGTTGTTTTAAAATTGGTTCCACTGCAAATTACTTGTTTTGAAGAACCAAAGTTTATTGAATCATCAAAATATACATTAGGAATAGGGTTGATGGTTACGGTTGCTGAACCATTGATTACATTATTACATGAAACTGTATTGTTCGTAAATGTTGAAACAATTGAATAAATTACATTAGAATTTGTTAAATTCAAATTTATTAATGTTTGACTTACTGTATTTCCAACTCCAATTAAGTTTCCACTTAAACCAGGAACTGAAGCTGAAGTCCAAGCAAATGTATTTGTTCCACCATTAGTATTTGCAGATAAAATTAAACTGGTTGTAGTATTTGAACAAATTGTTTGACTAGTAGTTCCTGTATAAACTGGTCTTGGATTTACTGTTACTGTGTAATTAGATGCTGTTCCAACACATGCCACGCTATTATAGGTGAAGGTTGGGGTTACCAAATAAACGGCATTGGTTGGTGAAGTATTTGTTGTGCTTAAGGTTTGAGCTATTGAACTTCCAATTCCATTGGCATTTCCACTTAAACCAGTAACTGAACTTGTAGTAAACACAAATGTGTTGGTTCCGCCTGTTGTATTGGCGGTTAAACTAACACTCGAAGCTGTTCCTGAACAAATGGTTTGACTTGTTGTTCCAATATTGATTGGCCTAGGGTTTACTGTTACTATAACGGTTGCTGCTGTTCCTGCACAACCTACACTGTTAAATGTATATGTTGGTATTACTGAATAATTAACATTGGTTGGTGAAGTATTTGTTGTGCTTAAGGTTTGAGCTATTGTACTTCCATTTGAATTACTGTTTCCACTAATTCCTCCTACTGCTGAACTTGTCCATGCAAAACTGTTGGTTCCGCCTGTTGTATTGGCGGTTAAACTAACATTCGAAGCTATTCCTGAACAAATGGTTTGGGTACTTGTTCCATAGTTAACTGGTCGTGGATTTACTGTTACTGTGTCATTATATGCTATTCCAACACATGCCACGCTATTATAGTTGAAGGTAGGGGTTACCAAATAAACTGCATTGGTTGGTGAAGTATTTGTTGTGCTTAAGGTTTGAGCAATTGAACTTCCACTTCCATTAGCATTTCCACTTAAACCAGTAACTGAACTTGTAGTAAACGCAAATGTGTTGGTTCCGCCTGTTGTGTTGGCGGTTAAACTCACACTCGAAGCTGTTCCTGAACAAATGGTTTGTGAACTTGTTCCATTGTTAATTGGTCGTGGATTTACTATTACAGAAATTGGAATTGAATCACCCCAACAAGAATGAGCAATTGAAATTAGTTTCACAAAATAAATAATACTACCAATACTATTACTGCTTAAATTATATAATGTTTGATTAATTAATGTACCATTGTTTGCACTTGCTCCAATTATACCACCTGTATTTGTTCCTAAACTCCAATTAAAATTAGAAGCTATACTTGGAGTTAACGAAATATTTGTATTTGTTCCACTACAAATAGTATTTGAATTAGTGGTAGAATAAGTGAAAGTTGGTTTTGGATTTATTACTATTGTAATTGGAAATACACTCCCAGTACATGAACCAATAGTAGATGTTGGAGTAACATTATAAATAATGCTTCCAGGACTTGAATTACTTGGATTAGTCAATGTTTGATTGATGGAACTTCCATTACTTGCACTTGCACCTGTTATTGAACCTATATTGGTTCCTAATGTCCATGCAAATGTACTTGTAGTACTTGCTGCTAATGTTATATTTGGACTTGTTCCACTACAAATAGTTGCAGTGCTTGAATTGAATACAGCTGGTCTTGGATTTATAGTTACTGTTATTGCTGTTGAATTACCTATACATGATCCAGCTGTTGATGTAGGAGTAACATTATAAATGATGCTTCCAGTACTTGAATTACTTGGATTAGTCAATGTTTGATTGATGGAACTGCCACTACTTGCACTTGCTCCAGTTATACCACCTGTATTTGTTCCTAATGTCCATGCAAATGTACTTGTAGTACTTGCTGATAATGTTATATTAGAACTTGTTCCGGAACATATAGTTGTGGTAGGAGCATATAATAAACTTGGCGTATTCATATTAACTAAAACCCAATTTGATGTATCAGCGTATGGTGCAGCTCTAGAAATTCTTCTCCATAATTTGTATTGAATATTTTGAGTTTTATTGCCAAATAATTGAGTGGTTACATCATTTGTTGGGTTTGATGATGAGTCATTAGAATTAATAAACTGCCACTGGTATGATGGACTTGAAAAAGTATCTAGGACATCAATACTAATCGTATAGCTAGTTGAAGTTCCACATATTATCGGTGTTAAAGTACTAATTCTTGAAATATTTTGTGCATTTATTAAATTACTTATTAAACAAAAGAATAAGATCATAATGAAATGAAAAAAGAAATTCCGGTATAAATGTTTAAGAAAAATGTTTTGCATATTTTATTTTTTTATACTGTATTTTATACTAATATTATTAGTTCTAAAGGTAACTTTCTATCAAAAAATTTTAATTTTGACTTTTTTAAATTCAAAAATTTAATTTGATGTCAAACAAAAAGCATTCATACTAAAAAAAAAATACCCATAAATAGGTATTTTTCAGCAAAAAAA
>CAIUQQ010000087.1 GCA_903901345.1 uncultured Bacteroidota bacterium
AAGCCAAACCTTGTTTTGCACCAAGCATTGATGTACAATAACCTATGGTAGCTTTTTCTTTTAAAATAGAAAAAAATGATTTGCCAAAAATTTTGTTTCTTACTTTACCAATACTTCCTTTATAGTTTTTGCCAATTTCTTGAAAATGTTGGACTGTAGCTATTTGATCTTTTTTTGATAATTGTATAAAAGGCTTATTATATTTATTTTTCGTGTACGTTTTTAAATCTTTAATCCCGTTAATAAAATTATTAGCCAAAGCAACATCTTTTGAATGTTTAATTGAATAAATAACATAATCTTCAGTCATTGCTTCTTTGGCACCTGGCGAATCCGTTTTAGGAATTATTACATTGCATAAATCTGCAATCAATTCTTTATTTAAATCAAGAAAAGCCAAATTGGGAGTTGCTTTACTTTTAGCATATTTAAATCCATAATACGAAGCTAAAGAACCGCCTCCAATAATAGATAAAGTAACGATGAATTTTCTTCTATTCATAAGAGTATTATTTATGCTTTTTATTTGAAAAAATGCAAAGGCAAATTAACATAAATTACTATGTAAAATACTGCAATTTTCTCCTGCAATATATGATGAATAATAGAATATAAAAGTGAATTTTGTTGGACTTAATATTCATTTTTATTTTTTTTTGAAGCTAAAAAACACTTAAATCAAGACAAATATTGAATGTTATTATCTAAAATCAATTAAATAATTGCACTTACAATATTTCTAACATACTCTATACTAGTATATTTTGCAGCAAATTAAAGCATTTAAATAATTTAGTGGAAATACTGTCTATATCTAAATTATTTTATTTGACTCCAATAATTAGATTTGCTATACAATTAATAGAAAAAAAAACATGGATACTACAAAAATGGTTAAAGCTTATTGCTTAAAAACAAAAGAAAAAAATGTACCAATGCACGAAGCAGTTATTTCTAAAACAGCTAAAGGTGGATACATTGCAAAAGGTAATGATGGAAAAGGCAATAAAATGGCTGCTATCATGGGAGAAAAAGCTGCTTTACAAGCTATAAAAGACGGAGTTGCTAAACAAGATTTTTAGTTAAAACCCAACTTTTCAAAATATTAAAAGCTGCTTCGCAATGATTGTGAAGCAGCTTTTTTTATGTAGTGAATTATTGCTATTTTTTTTCTTTTACCTTCAAAAAAACTTCGGCCATCATGCACCTAGCGCTACCGCCACCATTGGTTTCAATGGTGTAAAGTGGTGAATATAAAATAGTGCAATGTTTTTCAATCGTTTTTATTTGAATTGGTGTAAAAGCTTTAAATGCTTGCTCACTCATTACCAAATATTTTTTGTTATCATTTCCTAAAACCTCCAAAACATTACCAGCAAATTGGTTCAATTGCGCTAAACTAATTTCAACAATTTGCTTGTTAGTACTTGCTAATATTTGCGCTAATTCATTTTTATTAGGAATACATTCTTTACAAATAATGATAAAATCCGATGTAACGCTCATTACTACATTGGTGTGGTAAATGGCATTTCCCAAAATATCGTTTGCAATAAAATGAATAAGTTGATAATTAAATTTAGTACAAAACTTTTCCAATAAACTCAAATTAGTGCGGGGCGAAAGACAAGCGTAACATATTTTATTCTCCCTGTCTAACACCATACTTCCAGTTCCTTCCAAAAACTTATTCTCATTTTCGGAAGCAGTAAAATCTTGAATTTCATTTAATTCAAAGGTATCCCCTAGTTGGTCTAAAATATCAAAACGTCTTTCTAATCTGCGGTTTGGAGCCTGCATGGGATAAACTGCTATTTCACCATTTTGGTGAAAACTAATCCAATTATTAGGAAAAATAGAATCGGGTTTATGCGGCTCCATGGTGTCGTTAATAACGGTAACATTTACACCAACATATTTTAATTTATTTACCAAAGAATCAAATTCTATTAATGCTAAATTTTGAGTTTCACTATTTGCCTCATCTTGCTTTTGAAACGAATTGCTGGCAGCAGTTTGAGCATTAAAAGTAAAGGCTACGGGCCTTATCATTAAAATATGATTGGTTGATTGCATGGGCAAAACTATGAATTTTATTTTATTACAATTAAGCTATTTTTTATAAAATGTATTTAAGTATTTTGCATCACCTAAATTCTTAATCAATTAATGACCATTTTAAAATATATAATTCTGTTTTATTCGTTCACATTATCGGTAAATATAATTGCCCAAAAACAAGCTGATACCATTTATAATGTGGAAGATATGACGGAAGATTTCAAGTATTTACACAAACATTTATTACTTAACCATCCTGGAATATACAAATATACAAGTAAGGAAAACTGGGAAACTATTTACCAAAATACTTTAAAAAAAATAAATGTTCCACTACAAAATGTAAAATACCGATTGATACTTCGGGAGTATTTGGCTAATATAAAATGTGGTCATACGCAAGTGATTCCAAGTAATAAATCACTTACAATATTTAATAAACGAAAACACTTTTCAGTTCCATTTAAAGTAGCTTTTTTAAACAATAAAATTATTGTTACTGAAAACGAATCGAACGACAGTAACTTGGTAAAAGGCACAGAAATAAAGTCGATTAACGGCAACAATGCGTTAGCTATTATTGATAGTATTCATTTGATTCAAAATGCAGATGCGGGCTTAAGTAGCATGAAGAGTTTTTATGGTGCTTCGCAATTCCAAACCTATTACATGGCCTTTTTTGGCGAAGATTCTGTTTATCATTTAAAAACAATAACGATAAATGGCGATACTCAAACATTTAATATTAAAACAAAAGTAGCTTTAAAAAATAAAGTAAAAACGCCTAAAATTAAGTATGATTTGTTTAACCAAAAACTGGCCAGTTTTCGAATTTGTAAAGGAGACACACAAACGGCTATTTTAAAAATAAAAGGTTTTCAATTACAAAATGCTTCCAAACTTTATAACATGGCATTTGAACAAATAGCCGACCAACAAATAAAATATTTGATTATAGATTTGCGTGGTAATGGTGGCGGAAGTATAATACAAGCATCGGAATTAATAAGTTATATAAGTAAGGATACTTTTAGTTATGGTTTTGCCAGAGGCAAACAAGGTTTAACCTATAACAGCCCTTTTGCACAAAAAGCCATGTATTATGTATCAAGAGAAATGTTAGATTTATTCGGAAATAGAAAAACGTATAACAACAATTATAATTATACTTTTGGTTACGATAAGAAATCATTAAAGAAGGAAAAGCATTTTGACGGTGCGGTGTTTTGTATCATTGATAACGGTTCGTTTAGCGCGGCTAGTTTTGTGGCTGCATATGCAAAACATAAAGCAAAAGCAGTATTAGTAGGGCAAGAAACTGCAGGAACAGAATCGGGGTGTTATGCCGTAAATACTCCGCTTATGGAACTTCCGAATACCAAAAACTTTGTACGAATTCCACAATATCAGTTTAAACATATTTTACCAATAGAGGATAAAAACCGAGGCGTAATTCCAAACATAGAAACTGTTATTAACTCCCAAACAATTAATTCGGAAAAAGATGTAGAAATGGATTTAATTTGGAAGTTGATTATTGAAAATCAAAAGTGAAAATAAAATAATAAAATAACCTATTACAAGTATTAAATAGATAAAACAATGAAATATTGGCTAGTGAAATCAGAACCTTTTAAATACAGTTGGGATCAATTTGTATTGGATAAAAAAACGTTTTGGGATGGTGTGCGAAATTATCAAGCAAGGAACAATTTGCGTGAAATGCAAAAAGGAGATTTAGTGCTTTGGTACCATAGCAACGAAGGCAAGGAAATAGTAGGAATAGCAAAGGTAGTAAAAGAACATTATCAGGACCCAACTACTGAAGATAAAAACTGGGTGGCGGTAGATTTATCGCCATTTAAAAAACTAAAACACCCTGTTACATTAGAACAAATAAAAGCCGATGAGAACCTTCAAAACATTGGCCTTGTAAGGCAAGGAAGGCTTTCGGTTATGAGTATAAAACAAGAAGAGTTTGATTATATTTTACTACTAGCAAAATAAATAACAATGAAAAAAAACATAGCAATTTTGATAGGCTTTATTGCATTTCAAATAAATATAAAAGCACAATCGAGTTACAAGAGTTTTACTACCAAAACTCCTTTGGCGGCTGTAATAAATATGAGCGACAAGGATGAAGATTTTGATCCAAAACTGATGCTAATAAAAGCTGCAAATCCATTGCCTGCAACAACCTACAATATGAACAAGCAAATGCTTGATGACAAGCATTTTGAAAGCATGCAAAATTATAATGGAAAATCGGTAAATGGTTTGAATAAAACTGCTGTTCCTCAGCCAGTGCAATTAAAAGGATTTAAAGCCAATATTACACAAGGAACGCCTAATGATAATGATATTGCGGTAAGCAACTCAGGCATTATTTGCAGTGTGGTAAACACCAATATGAATATATTGAACGATACCGGAAAAGTGCTTTCATCGCGCACCTTGTCATCTATTGCCAAAGGCATAACTAACCTAAACAGAACTTACGACCCAAGAGTTATTTACGACCCTGAGGCCGACAGGTTTATATTGGTATTTATGCAAGGAAGTACCAGCCAAGATACCAGAATTATAGTAGGATTTAGCCAAACCAACGACCCTGCTTTGAACTGGAATTTTTATACCATTCGTGGTAATTTGTTTGGCGATAGCAGCTGGAGCGATTATCCAATTATTTCTATATCGAACCACGAATTGTTTTTAACTGTAAACAGGCTTAAAGACAATACTTACTGGAAGAATGGTTTTATAGAAAGTTTTATTTGGCAAATGGATAAAGACAATGGCTATAAAGGCGATTCGCTGAACCAAAAAGTATATTATGATATTAAGTATAATAACAAACCTATTTGGAGCATTTGTCCGGCTAAAGGTGGCAGTAAATTATACGGACCAACCATGCAGTTTTTTTCTATTAGACCCGACCAACTTTGGAACGATACGGTGTTTGTTCACGAAATAACCAATACCATTAAATCGGGCAAGGCTGAATTAAAGTTAAGGGTAGCAAAAGCCAATAATCATTATGGCTTGCAGCCAAATGCTTTTCAGCCAAATGGTAAAAAGTTACAAACAAATGATGCGAGAATTTTAAGTGCGATGTACGAAAATGGCATTTTTTATATGGTGGGAAATTCGGTAGATGCAAGGTATAATGCTGCAGGATTTTACTTAATTACCATTGACAATTATTGGAGTAATGATTCATTGAATGCCAAGTTGCAAATAATTAGTTCCGACACCATGGATTATGGTTATCCGAGTATAGCATATTGTGGTGAGGGCTTAGGCGATAACAGCGCCATGATTACTTGCAGCCATGTTTCGCCACGAACTTTTCCGGGTAATAGTTTAGTATATGTCGATAGGAATTTAAATCCTTCAACTCCGGCCATTATGAAAGTGGGTGAAAGCAATATTTTATTAATTGGGGATTCGGTAGAACGTTGGGGCGATTACAGCGGAATTCAGCGCAAGTACAACGACTTAGGCAAAGTATTTTATAACGGTAGTTTTGGTTACAATAACGATAACAGAACGTGGATAGGTATTAGCAAAAATACAGATGCCAAATTGGGCAATGAAGACATAAACAGATTGAAGAATCAACAATTAAGCGATGTAAGTATTTACCCTATTCCAGCTAAAGAATATGTGAATATTGACTTTACCAATGAAGAGAAAAAAGTATTGAATTTTATATTGATAGACATGCAAGGTAAAGAAACATTATTGCTCACAGAAAGAGCCAAAGCTGGCTTAAACCGATTTGTGTTCAATGCCCTTAACCTTAACAATGGCTACTACCAGTTGGTGATTAAAGATGGTGAAACAGTGGTGCATAGCAAGAAGATAATGGTTGCGCATTAGGGGAGTTTTTGAGTGCGAAATGCGGGGTGACAAAAATGCGGAGTAAATTACCCGCACGGATGTTAAATTTTATTCATAGTTGTTGTCCTCTCCAACCGAATACACTACTACATGTAGTCTTGTTAAATAGCCTTTGGGAGGATGACTACGGCTTTAAAATGAAAGAATAGTTTATAAACTCGTTGTAACTAAACGGTATCATAGACACTAAATTTCATTTAGCATCCTTAGTGCACTACGCTAACGCTGAGGATAGTTGCTTATTTAAAACAATATTTCATTTGGTACGCCAATTTTAAAATTCATTTTTTGCCCCATGCTGCTAGTTACATATCCAGCTACATTTTCTTCTTTTCTTTGTCCATTTTCTAAATAATTGATATTTATGGTGCAATCTCCAGTTATACCTACCCAAACTGTTTTACTTTCTCCAATTTCTAATTTATCTAAGTGTTCTGTTTCGCAACCAACAATATTGATTTCGGTTAAATTAGTTTGAGTACAATTGGTAAATGTAATGCGCATGGTATCAAGTAAAATTATAGCAAACCAACAATACAAAATCATAATTGGAATATTTAACAACATCAAACCACAAGTGCCTAAAAGTTTTTTCCTATTTATTTTGTCATTTGCAGCATTCAGTAATATTGATAGCACTCCAATATTTATTAATCCTACAAAAGCAACAAAACCATAACCAACAATCAACATCATAAATGAAGACGTAAAAAAATACAAACCAAATATTAGAGTTCCAAATAAAAATGAACTTAACGCTGTATTTCTGCCTAATTTTATTAGTTTTTCTGTATTCATTTATTATTTAAAAAAACCTTTCAGATTTCGAAAGCATCCGTTTTTGTTATTATTTATCACCAACATTTTAAATTACTAGGATTTTGCTAATTGATCAATTAAAGTTTCAGTGAGCTTTCTTTCAGTTATTAAAGTCCAAACACTTTTACTTTCAGGAAAACCATTTCTACAATATCCTGCATTTGCTTCAAAATCAAAAACCGCATGATAGTAGTTATTAATTGATAAGAATGTCTTTGACAGATCTAAAGTCCATAAAATTTTAATTTCAGAAGTCTTTTGTTTATCAATAATGTTAGCTACATCATAAATATGGAGTGCATCTAAAATAGTTAAATTGTTATTGATATCAATTGCATAAAAATAACCAGTTTCACAGTCATCTTCAAACAATACTGCGTTATTGTTTTCTGCAACGCTTTCAACAAATGTTTCTTCTCCAACTATAAATTCTAATTCTTCGTAAATTATTAAACTCGGTTTTTCTTTCATTATTTTTTATGGCTGTGAAATAGATAATTGTGATTGATTTTTATTGAAACTAAAAAGACAATTTCGTTTGGCATTGGGTAAAGACGTTTAATTAAACGTCTTTACCCAATGCAAAAAACCTTTCTACCCTTTCTCCTCTAACCTGCCATCGGCATGTTTAGCAAAACGGCTTTTGTTACGGTCGTGAACTTGGTCGTATTTGGGCCAAGGCCAACCGCCAAATTTTGTTTGGTGATAATCTTCAAAAGCTTGGTTAATTTCTTCTTTGGTGTTCATTACAAAAGGGCCGTATTGCATTACATGTTCGCCAATTGGTTTGCCTTGCAATACCAAAATACTTACTTCTTGTTCGCCTGCTTTTATGGTCAAATCAAATTGCGGTAAAACTGTTATAGCATTGTACGAATTTACCAAAACTTCTCCAATAGTTACCGATGTTCCTTCGTAAAAATAAAGGTTTCTGTTAATTCCTTCGCTTGCCTTTGGCAATTTAAATTCAGCACCGGCTTCCATTTTTATATTCCAAACAGCTACTTCGTTTTTTTCGTCAGCAGCCCACGAATCGGGCGGAGGATTTTGAGCATGAAATTTATTGATTTTACCAGCAATTACTTCCACTTTGGTGGTTTTGTGGTTCGCATCTGTGTGAATATAATTTGGAATGGATTCGCGCCAAAGCATTTTAAAATGTGGAGCCACCATTTTACTTTTCTTAGGTAAATTCAACCAAATTTGAAACAATTCCAAAGGGTTTTCAGCATCTTTTTTAATTAAAGGAAACATTTCTGAATGTTGTACTCCTTTACCAGCAGTCATCCATTGCACATCTCCATCGCCATAACGGCCAGCAGCACCTAGTGAATCAGCATGGTCAACCAAACCTTTTCTAACTACAGTAATGGTTTCAAATCCACGGTGCGGATGACCTGGAAAACCAGGAACTGTTTGCCCATGATACATTCTAAAACCATCTTTAATAATGAAATCATCGCCCATATGACGGCCTTTAAAATTACTGCTTTCGGGTCCCATTACTTCATTTCCTTTTGGGAATTTATCTTCGTGATGCACGCAAAACAAAAACGGATCAGCGGTTTCCCATTGAAAACCCAAAGGTTTTATGCCAATTATTGGATTAATATTGTTACTCATATGTTGGAATGATTGTTTAAATGAATTGGAAAAACTATGAAACGGAGCTACCAAAGCAGCCGAAAATGCCAATGATAGATTGGCAATAAAACTTCTTCTTTCTGATTTTTTATTCATTAAGTAATTAACTAATTAATCCGTGTTTTATTTAAGAAAACAATGATAGGCATTTTATAAAATTAATCAAGTGTCATGAAACAATAAAATTGCTTGAATTGTAAAATACTGTTCCTATTTTATCTTAAAATTAAAAACCTAAATATAAACTAAAATTACATTTTTTCAAACAAGGCAAAATGCTATATTTGAAACTTAATTTTAATACGACTATTTTATTAAGTAATAATGAAGCAAACAACTATAAAGAGTGCAGTAAGTTTAAGTGGCGTTGGTTTACACACAGGCCAAGAAGTTACCATGACTTTTAACCCAGCACCCGAAAATCACGGAATAAAATTTCAAAGAATTGATTTACCAAACAAACCAATTATAGATGCTGATGTTGACAATGTTACTGATTTAAGTAGAGGAACTACTTTAGAGCAAAATGGCGGTAAAGTAAATACAGTAGAACATGTAATGGCTTCGTTAGCTGGTTTAGAAATAGACAATTGTTTAATTCACATCAATGCAGACGAAACGCCAATAATGGATGGAAGTTCACAGTATTTTATTAAAGCATTAAAAGAAACTGGAATTATAGATCAAGATGCTGAACGTGAATACTTTACATTGCCTTCAAATATATATTATACCGAAGAAGACAGACAAGTAGAAATGATTGCAATGCCTTTAGACGATTATCGGTTAACGGTGATGGTTGATTATAACTCACCAGTTTTGGGTAGCCAGCATGCTTCCATTACTAGCATTAAAGAATTTGAATCAGAAATATCGTCATGTAGAACATTTTGTTTTTTACATGAGTTAGAAATGCTTTACAATAATAACTTAATTCGTGGTGGCGATTTAAATAATGCCATTGTAATAGTAGATAGAATTATTCAAGATGACGAGTTAGAGAATTTGGCTAAAATGTTTAACAAGCCAAAAGTAGAAGTAAAGAAAGAAGGCATTTTAAACAACGTAGATTTACGTTTTCATAACGAACCAGCACGACATAAATTATTGGATTTAGTAGGTGATTTAGCATTGATTGGCGTTCCAATTAAAGCGCAAATTATGGCTGCTCGTCCTGGTCATGCTGCTAATATTGCCTTTGGAAAAAAAATAAAAGCATTAATAAAAAAAACACGTAGCCAAGTAAATATTCCCAAATACGATCCTAACAAAGTTCCTGTTTATAATAACCAGGACATAGCAAAAATGTTGCCACACCGCAGTCCATTTTTGTTTGTAGATAAAGTAATGGAAATGAGTAAAAATCATTTGATAGCTATAAAAAATGTAACTTTTAACGAACCATTTTTTCCAGGTCATTTTCCTGAAAACCCAATTATGCCTGGTGTTTTAATTATAGAAGCAATGGCTCAAGCTGGTGGTGTTTTGGTGCTTTCGCAAGTTCCAGATCCTGAAAACTACAATACTTATTTTATGAAAATAGACAATGCAAAATTCAAAGATAAAGTAGTTCCTGGCGATACATTAATTTTTAGATTAGACTTAATAGCTCCAGTAAGACGTGGAATTTGTGTAATGAAAGCCTCTGCTTTTGTTGGTGATAAATTGGTTTGTGAAGCAGAATTAATGGCTCAAATTGCAAAAAAATAATATTTAATTTAACTAATAAAAATAGCCAGAAGCTAGTAGCCAAAGGCCAAAAGTTTAATAATGATATCAAATTTAGCTCAAATAGATAACCGTGCAAAAATAGGCAGCAATGTGGTAATTGGTGCATTTACCACTATTTACGACAATGTAGAAATTGGTGAGGGAACAGAAATTGGACCTAATGTTACTATTTATCCAGGTGCCAGAATTGGCAAAAATTGCAGAATTTTTCCTGGTGCAGTTATCAGTGCTGTGCCACAAGATTTAAAATTTGTTGGCGAAGAAACTTTTGCAATTATTGGCGACAATACTACAATTAGAGAATGCGTTACCATTAATAGAGGTACAAAAGATAAGTTTAAAACTGAAGTAGGTAGTAATTGTTTGTTAATGGCTTATGTTCATTTGGCCCACGATTGTATAGTTGGAAACAATGTAATTATAGCCAATGGCGTTCAACTTGCTGGCCATGTAACCATTGATAATTTTGCAAGAATTGGTGGATTGTCTGCTATTCATCAGTTTGTAAAAATAGGTAGAAACGTAATGATAGAAGGCGGAAGTATGGTTACTAAAGATATTCCACCTTTTGTAATTGCTGGTCGTTATCCTGTTAGTTATGAAGGTGTAAATTCTGTTGGACTAAAACGTAACGGCTATACTCAAGATGAAGTAAATACGATTCAAGATACCTATAGAGTAATATTTATTCATAATAATAATGTAAGTAAAGGAATGGCTCAAGTGGAAGATGCCATTAAACCTTCACCATTACGTGACGAAATTTTGGAATTTATTCAAACTTCTGAACGCGGTGTAATGAAAGGTTTTAATAAAGGAAAATAGTGAAGATTTTTGATTTCGGATTTTTGATTTAAAAAATGAATATTCAACTATTTTTTTCGAATTTTTGATTTAGAATTTCGGATTTACTTTTCCTTATTTTTCAGTGAATTTACCAAATTAATATACTTTTCTAAATCTTTGGTGGTGGTAGCTATTCCAACCGAAACCCTTATTGCGCCACGTATTTGCTTTAAATGAGCAATAAAAGCTTTATAATCTTCGTCTTTTTTATTGGTAAAATATTTCCCCACTTCATCGTGAGTAATACAATAATTAATTTCATCAATTCCCGGGTTACAAAAACAACCTGAACGTATAGAAATCATGTTGGCATTTGTTAAGTTTTCAAACTCATTTCCTGAATAAATTTTACCATTTACATCAAAGAAATTCATAATAATATTTCCCCCTCTGTGATCAAAATCCTCAGGTCCAAACATTTTTACAATTGGACTTCCATTGTCATGTTTTAGTTTAATTAACTCATTGTATAATGTTTCAATTAATGCTTTTACTCGTTTCGAAATTCTTTCTAAACCAATTGATTCAATATAATCTAAACCCATTTTTATAGCAGGAATAT
>CAIUQQ010000088.1 GCA_903901345.1 uncultured Bacteroidota bacterium
ATCATATTTGCTTCTAATTCAGGATTGCCGTATTTTTTTAAGCATTGTGCTGATGTTACCATTTTTTAAACTTTAACCAAATTATCAAAAATAAAAGTAAAATTAAAAAAATAACAAAATATCTATAATTAAGTTCTTTAGTCTTATAGTCTTTTACTTTTAACTCAGAAGCCAAAAGTCTATTGTTAATTTCATAACAATCAACCGTTTCCTTAACTCTAATTGTATCAATTCGCAATATAAAGCGATTTGAGACAATGTTTTTAATTTTGATACTATCGTATTGTTTTGTAATTGTATCGTAAATTATAGCCGTTGTAAGCGTTGTATCGTAAATGATTGTTGTATCTGATTTACCTTGTATAAATGTTTCCTTTGTTGGGTAATTTGCCGCCACGAATGGAGCAAGAATAGCCAATTTGTCGATGGTTGGTGAATTATCGCTTGCCACTTTCTTGTACAATCGAGTGGACACACCGCACCCTAACATAATTAATGGTAGGATGACGATGTATTTTAACTTTTTAATTGATATCACCGTTAAGAGGTTTTTTTGATTCAGGAATGAAAAGTTGTCCAATTTGATTTTGAAAAATGTTTTTAATCAAATAAGAAACGGCTGTTGTTGCCCCTGCATAAGCAAATCCCTTTAAATCTGCAAGAATAGGAAATGTTCCTGTTTCTGTAACTTTTAATACTGCAGCTAAAAATACCGTTAAAAATGCAACAAAAGTACCGTGCAATAAATCGCGTAAATTAAGTGTTAAAAACTTGCTCATAGTCTATCTTGTTTGTTTTGTAAATCGATTCTAATGTTAGTAGTTATCTTATAAATCTCTTCTAATTTGTCTAAAATCTGCTTATTACTGCCCTCCATTTGATTAACTCTAATTTCTAATTCTTTCACTTTAGAAGTCAAGTTAATCCAAATTGCAAGCAATCCGCCAATAAAACCTAATATTTCAACGATATTATTCGGCATCTAATAAGCTGTAAAATATTGGAAAATATTCATGAACTGAAAGTTCAATTTTTTCATAAAGTTCAAATTCATTCCTAAATACAATATCAATTTCTATTGAAAGGTATTCATCTACAAGTGTTAAATACTCTTGTATAAACTCTTCTTTAATCTTTAATTGTCCGTCCTCCTGTAATTTTCCCCATTTTTCAAGACTAAAATAAGGTTGAATAAAATCATTTAACTTGTTTTTTTCAATTTTTAGCTGTTCAAACAATTTGCCCAGGTGATAACTTGCCCGCAATGGCATTGATTTGTTTACTAATTTTTCTAATTCTTTGTGCAATAGAATTGCTTTGTCGATTGTAATTTTGTGAGTCATTTGATAAAAATTGTATTATAAAAAACATTAAATGTTAAATTCCAAATCGCCCCAAAAATAAAAAAATAATACCATTCTCCGGTAAAAAATATAATTGCAAAACAAATGTTTACAATCATTGCCGATTTTGCAAGATGCCAAGCATCAACCCTATATTTTGTGCCTGGAAAGAATTTAGCAAATTTCCAACTTACATTTGGATTCCAAAAGTTAGGATTCTTGAATTTGAAAATTGAACTCGAATAATGATGTGATAATGTATCCATTAACGCATTGAACGCAGCGGCAAACATTAAAAATAGTATTGATGTCATAATTATATAATTATAACGCCTAAATTATTTGCCACGCAATCATCAATAAAACTGTTATCAATTCCCCAATTTGTAAACTCTTGCTCTGTTAACTCATAATTTCCATCTGTTACTCTTTTATCAGCTTCTGTTAATAATTGATAATAGGTATTACAAGTTTTTGCGTTTGTTGAAAATCCTAATACTATCACTGCTAATTTTGTTGCTGTTCCTAAAATTGGAAATACTACTGGTTGAATCTTTGCCATTTTATTTTAATATTTAAATTTATACTGGGGGATTTAATAAAGCTATCCAATATTTAACATTATTTACCCATATAGGTAGATGATTTCCGCTAGTGGTATGTGTACCAGTGCCTACAGTAGTGATAAATTCAGCTTCACCCACCACTTGTAATTTTCTATTGCTGTCGGTACCAGTACCAATTCTAAAATTACCAGTAGATTCAAAAAATTTAGCAAACACTGTTGTATAATCAC
>CAIUQQ010000089.1 GCA_903901345.1 uncultured Bacteroidota bacterium
CATGAGCACCTAACACAATTAGCATGGATGGAAATGCGTTGACAGGACTACTAGCTTTGAATACAGGAAACAAATCCTATCGTAATCCTCATTTATCCTAATGCCACTATATCTAATTTCTTTTCCTAATGGAGTTAGCTGAATACGTTGGTCTAACCAAAACTCAACACCTTTGAAATTTATACATTCAGGAGGTAGTGGAATAAACTCTATTTGCTTTTTCATTTGACAAATATAATACTTTAATTTGAATTACAAAATGTTTTCACGTTTAAATTAAATTTTTTTTATTCATCACAGATTTATATATGTTTCTATTAACAATAAATAAAGTTAGTATTGTTTTTGTTTCTTCCAGATAATTTAAAACATAATGATACATAGTTTATGTTATAAAGAAAAGATACCTCTTTTGCTGATTGATAAAAAATTCCATTTTCAATATTTAAAACAATTTTACCTTTTTTTGATTTAGGTTTTGTTCTATTTTTTTGAATTTTAACTTTTGTTTTAATACTTTGTTTTTTACCATACATCGGATTATTTTCTCCTTTACGAGATAAAGACATTTTCATTTTAGTTTCTTCAGAATGTTTTTTACCAAAATTATGATTTAAAGTTCCTTTTTGCCTTTCAGATAAAAATAATTTAGTTTCATCACTATGTTTCATACCTTTAAAAGACATCATAAAAGTTCTTTTTTTTACAGCGATAGATATATTTTTTCTGTGTGAATCACTTAATTTTTTATTTTTAGCAGAATTTGACATTTTCAACTTTGTTTCTTTACTAAAAAAACCTGATTTATCATTTGTTGTTGTTAGTCTACAATTCAACCCTTCTTTAAGTACATTATAAAAATCTTGCCAATATCTTTCACGTTCATTTAATAAATCAATAATACATTCTTCTATTATTTCAAATTTATGATTTTCAACGCCATATTTTAAAAATGAATTATAAAGTTTTTTTTGTTCTGAAACATTTTGTTTCTTTTCATATTTATTAAATCTTTTTTCAATATTAATACTTTGCCCTACATAAATTCTACTACTTGGACTTGTAATCTTATAAACTCCTGTCATAATAAGCAAAAACCTGCACATCAAAAGGTCGTAGTCTTTATCAATGCAGGAATTTAATAAAATTTTTAGTTGTAGCTACGACCCTACTGATGCAAATATAATAAATTATTTATTATAAACCTAATCTTTTCTAAAATTTGATAATGTATAATTTTTTTTATTCATAACCGACTTGTAAATGTTTTTTTCTATTGAGTTATTTCCTTTAGAAAATATCCAGTAAACATCATTAGTATTTCTGTCCATTGTAGTTAATCTATCTCTACTTTGCCAATAAGATGTAGCACTAAAATCAATATTATAATAAACTAAATACTTTGCGTTTTTTAAACTTATACCTTCACGCCCAGATACAATTTGTAAAGCTATAGATTTAAAACTATTATTAAATTCATCTAAATCTTCTGTTAAATCACTTCCATAAATGCTTTTTAAGGCATTTAGTTCTTCCTTAAATTTATAGAATATAGCTATCTTATTAAATCTAAAACGTTTCTCTATGAATTTTGCTTTACTATAATCGATAACCATTGATGTTCCATCCTCAAACTTACAAGTTCCACTTGATAGTTGATGTACCTTCTGCATAAGTTTTACTCCAGTATCTCCGAGTATTAATCCACTTTTACCCTGCACTATTTTATCACGTTTCAATCGTTTAATTATATCATAAGTAATTGGATTCATTTCGCACTCTAAAATATGTTCGTTTACTTCTGAAGTAAATCCAGCTTCTGCTTGTGTAAAAGTTAGTATAAACGGTTGTACACTTTTTAGTATTAACTGCTCCTTTCCATCCTTATAAACTTTTACTCTTGCATATCCTAAATTCTGCTCGGTAACATTAACATAATCATTCGCCCATTTATAGAAGTTAGTGTATTGTTTAAATGGTGATTTATCAGTTACCTGCAATTGATGATACCATTGTGAGAATGATTCTGGAGTAGGTGTTCCTGATAAGAATATAATTGGTTTCTTATTAAACCTTTTACGGATGTCCTTTTGGTATTTAGATGCTTTTGGAAATGCAGACAATCCGTGA
>CAIUQQ010000090.1 GCA_903901345.1 uncultured Bacteroidota bacterium
TAGTAAGTGAACTTAAAACTGGCGCTTACATTTTAAGCATTCAAAAAGATGGGGAATCAAGCAGAATTAAATTTGTAAAAGAATAAAAAAACTATGAAAAAAATACTTTACACCCTCATTGCAATGATAGGATTTGCAAATGTGTCTATGGCTCAAGGCTATTCTTACATTAAAACTTTAGGTACTAATACTTGTGAATATTATTGTGGTGATTATGGTGATTACATACTATATTCAACTAATGAAATGAGTAAAACCTTATCTACAGTTCAAACCTTACCATTTTCTTGGAATTTTTATGGAGCTCCTGTAAGTACATTTTTGGTAAGTACTAGTGGGTACATTACTTTTGATGTAACTCAAACTGCCGATAAAGCAACCAATATAACTTTACCAAATATAACTGCACCTAAAAAGGCAATTTTTGCTTTTTGGGATAGTTTAAAATTTGATGGCGCATCTAGTTCCACAGTCTTTAATACTATTAGAAGTTGGACATATGGAACTGCGCCTAATCAGGTTTTTGTTATTCAATGGGGTGGGGCTAAGCCAATTGGTTCCTCGTCAAATATAAGCACTACTTATTTTGCGGTTAGAATATACCAAACAGGTGGATTTGATATTGTTGAAAATTTTGGTTCGGGTACTTTCTCTGCAACTATTGGTTGTCAAAATGCAACTGGAACTAGTGGAACACAAGTAACAGGAAGTCCAAACCTTAATTTTGGTGGACCTAACACAGCAAATGGAGATTATGATTTAAATAAAAGTGAAGTGTATAATTTTATTTATGCACAACCAAGCATTTGGGCAAAAAGTGTTTCCAGTGAAACATCAGTAAATGCTTCAACCAATTTAGTTGCTGGTATACCCATATCGGTAAAATATACCAATTGGGGTTCCACTGCTATTAACAGCGCCAATTTAAAGTACACTATTAATAACGGTGCCACGGTTACGCAAGCAATCACACAAATTATCGCTTCAAACGGTGGGGTTGCCATATTGAGTACAACTACTACTGCAAATTATCGACCTACAGTTAGTGATGAGGGAACTATTAAAACGTTAAAAGTATGGCTCACCAATATCAATGGAACTACAAATACATCGGATACTTTAACATTTACTGTTTTTGTTAACAAAGGTATTTCAGGAACAAAACGTGTTTTGTTGGAAGAAGCAAGAGGAGCATGGGCAAGTTATGACCCAGATGCGGAACTATATAATGATAGTATTTTGGCATTACATGGCGATAGTGTAATAATAGTGTGTCATCACGAGGGTGATTCGATGGAAAATACCAACAGTACTAGTATTCTTAACGATTTTACAGGTTCTTACCCCAGTGGATTAATTGACAGGGTGAAATCCCCGAATGTTGGCTATTGTGAAATTGCTTTATCGCGAAATTTATGGAATGGTTTCGCAACCAATCAATTAAAAGTATCATCTCCAGCAAATATTAGCATTATCAATAAAACATATAATATAAAAACCAGGGTAATTGATTATGACGTGAAAGTTGATTTTGTTGATTTTGCTTTACCAGGTAATATAAAACTTAATACATTTATATTAGAAGACAGTGTAAGAGGAAGCAACGATGTTTGGAATCAAAGTAATATATATAGTGGTGTTGGAGTTTCAACACATCCATTTTATAATTTTCCAAATCCTATTGTTGGATTTAAACATAATAATGTAGTAAAAAACATTCCAACAGGTGCAAGGGGTAATGCTTATTCAATTCCTAAAAATCCAGCAGCTGGAAGTTCTTATACCCAACATTTTTCATATACCTTACCAGCTTTAGTTTCTGTAACAAATGCCGATTATACTGGTCAAAATAATATCTCAAACCGATATCAAAATACATTTGCAGGTCCTGCGCGAAATAACCCTAATAATATTAGAATTGTGGCATTCATAGCCTATGATTCTACAGACAATTTCAAACGACAAATTATTAACAGTAATCAAGAAAAATTGATAAAAAATTATATTTTTTCAGATTCTATAATTTGTAAGGGAAAAACAGTTGAATTTAATTTGAGCGATTGTAATTTGTATAATGGAAGTAGTAATTTAGGGACAGGAATAGTTTATCAAACTCCTGCACAAACTACTACTTACCAAGTTAAAAAAAATGGAGTTAATATTGGAACAATTACAATTACTGTTGATTCATTGACTATTCAACCTATTACTTCCTCAGATACATTAAGTTTTTGTGGTTATAATACTAAATTTCTAATTGGTATAAATACAAGTTATAACAAACCTAAAAATATTTTATGGTATAAAAACGATACTTTAATAGCTGGTAAAACATTGGCTGCAGATTCATTTACTACTGCAGGTAAATACAAGGTAACACTTAATACTCCTACGGGATGTTACCAAGAACGAACATTTACTATCAATAAATTCAACAATGTGTTCAATCCCGATTTTGCGGTAAATACTCAAACGGCAACTTCACAACCGTTTAATTTTACATTCTCCAATAATACCACACCCATGAGTGACTATAATTTTACTTGGAGTTGGGGTGATGGCAACACTGCGCAAAACAATAATTTGATCAATTTTTATACTTATACCAGTAATGGCACATACAGTGTAAAATTAGTAGCTCAAAATAAATTAAGTGGTTGTAAAGATTCGCTAGTAAAAGCAAATTACATTACTTGTTCTGGTGGAACATCTGGTGCTTTGGCATTGAACACCAATAAAACAAATCCAAGTTGTTATGGTGAATCAAATGGAAGCATCACAGTTAACGCAACTGGAGGAACCACTCCTTACCAATATAAATTAAATACTGGTAGTTATCAAAGCACTAATTCATTTACAAATTTAGGAGCTGGCATTTATACCATTTCAGTAAAAGATGCAACCAATGCAACAGTATCAAAAACCGATACATTAACAAATCCCACATTGCTTACAGTTGGCGGTATTACAGGAAATAATAGTGTACCTATGAGCAGTACTCAAAACTATAATATAGCTTCACAAAATGGAGTTGTTTATACTTGGAATATTATTAACGGAACCCTTTTAAGTGGCAATGGAACCAACAGCATTCAGGTGCAGTGGGCTGCAGTAGCAGGAATGGGAAAAGTAATAGCGAATATTGTTAAAAACAGTTGTTCAGCAGCCGATACTTTGGTGGTATCAATAGGAAGTAATCCATTAATATTAAGTACCATTAAAACTGATGAAACTTGTGTAGGAAAAGCAAATGGTGCCATTACTATCAATGCTGTTGGTGGAAGTGCTCCTTACCTTTATTCTATAAATAATGGAACGTATCAAACAGGTAATACATTTAATAATTTAGTAGCGGGAATTTATGTAAGCAAAGTAAAAGATGCATCCAATGTAATTTCACAAAAAACAGATACCATTAATGCCGGTGTTGGAATTACAGCAGGAGCCATGAACGGCCCAACGGCAGTTCCTTTAAGTACACTTTCTACATACATTATTGGCCAACAAACAGGATTAACATATTTGTGGAATGCAACAAATGGAATTATAGCAACTGGTCAGGGAACAAATATGGCCCAAGTTAGTTGGGGAGCTTCAGCAGGAACAGGAATGGTAAAAGTAAAAGTTACCAGTGCTGTAGGTTGTATTGATTCTACAATATTAAATGTTACCATTGGTTCAACCAATATTTCAAACATTGGACATTCACTTTCATGTTCTATTTACCCTAACCCCGTAAAAGATGAATTGATAATAAGCACCAATCAAAAACTGAATGGTGCACACATTATTATTACAGATATGATTGGAAGAAAAATGTTAGAGGAAACCATTACAAATACCAACAACAAGCATTCCATTTTAGTAAGTGAACTTAAAACTGGCGCTTACATTTTAAGCATTCAAAAAGATGGGGAATCAAGCAGAATTAAATTTGTAAAAGAATAAAAAAATATAAACGTAAACTAAACCATGAAAAAAATATATTCACTAATCATAGCAATTTTATTAAGCTCACAATTATTTGCGCAAGCGCCAAACAAAATGAGCTACCAAGCAGTAATCAGGAACAGTTCTAATAACTTGGTTACTACCAAAAGCATTGGCATGCAAATAAGCATTTTACAAGGTTCAGTAACTGGAACAGCAGTATATGTAGAACGCCAGTTTCCAACTACCAATGCCAATGGATTAGCTACAATAGAAATTGGAACAGGAACAATTGTAAGTGGTAGTTTTTCAACTATCAATTGGGCAAGTGGTCCTTATTTTATTAAAACTGAAACCGATATCAATGGAGGATCTACCTATACCATTACTGGTACTAGCGAATTAATGAGTGTGCCTTATGCTTTGTTTGCTGCAAATAGCGCTCCCGGTCCACAGGGAATAACAGGTATTCAAGGAATAAAAGGAGATAGTGGTGCAAGAGGATTAACAGGTCCCCAAGGCTTACAAGGAATTCAAGGCCCACAAGGTATCCAAGGAATTAAAGGCGACAGTGGTGCAAGAGGATTAACAGGCTCACAAGGTATTCAAGGTATACAGGGAGTTCAGGGAATCCAAGGTATAAAAGGTGATAGTGGAGCAAGAGGAATGCAAGGAATTCAAGGCGCCCAAGGTATTCAGGGAATAAAAGGTGACAGTGGTGCAAGAGGATTAACAGGTCCGCAAGGGATTCAAGGGGTGCAAGGAGTTCAAGGAGTAAGTGGAGCGTCCAGTTCTTGGGGATTATTAGGTAATGGTAATGTTGTTGGTTCTGTTAATTTTATTGGTACAACCAATGGTGTACCATTGAAATTTAAGGTAAATAACCAACCTGCTGGATATATAAGTTCATCTGCTTCAGATGGAAATACTTCATTTGGTTATTTATCATCTGCAAATTTATCTTTCGGTATTAATAATACTTCAAATGGTTATATGGCTTTAAGTTTAAACGATTCGGGAAATTACAATACAGCTATTGGTAGTCAAGCATTATATTTAAATACCAAAGGAGAAAATAACACAGGAATTGGCTATAGGGCTTTATATTCAAATACTACTGGGGTCAATAACACAGCAAACGGAGTAATTGCTTTGCAATCGAATACGACAGGAAGTAGAAATATAGCAATTGGTTATTATGCTTTAGGTACTAACTCTTCAGGCATTAATAATACAGCAATAGGCTATGGGGCTTTAGCTTCAAATACTATAGGAATTAATAACATTGCAATCGGTTATGATGCACAAACACCAAGTTTTACAGCCAGTAATCAAGTTCGTATTGGAAATGGTTCTATTACTTATGCAGGTATTCAAGTAGCATGGACTGTTACCAGCGACAAACGTTGGAAATCTAATATTCAAAATAGCAATTTAGGTTTAGACTTTATAACTAAACTACGTCCTGTTTCATATTTTAGAAACAATGATGAAAGTAAAAAATTAGAATATGGTTTTATAGCACAAGAATTAGAGGCTACTTTAAACAATGCAGGTGTAACTAATAATGGTATTATTTCAAAAGATGATGCAGGTATGTATGGTGTGCGTTATAACGATTTAATGGCGCCAATGGTTAAGGCCATTCAAGAGCAACAATTAATGATTGAAACCTTGAAGAAACAAAACGAATCAATGCAAAAACAAATTGAAATTCTTAAAAATAAATAATTTACTATAAACTATAAAACATATGAAAACAATATATCTTATCATTTTAGGTTTGTGTTTAACCTTCAAATTAACAGCACAACAATCAACCAATGCTTCAGGTGGAAACGCTACTGGAACGGGAGGAACAGTTAGTTATTCGGTAGGGCAAATGAATTATACTACTAACACAGGAACAAGCGGTTCTGCCTGCCAAGGAGTGCAACAACCTTATGAAATATTTACGGTAACAAGTGTGGATGAAGCAAAAGATTTAAACATCAATTTGTCTGCTTTCCCGAATCCAACATTCGATAATTTAACCTTAAAGATTGAAAGTGCAAGCACTAAAAACCTAAGCTATTTATTATTTGATATGAATGGAAAACTATTGGCTACTCAAAAACTAGAGGGAACTGAAACCAAAATAGCCATGAATAATTATGCAGCGGCAACCTATTTTATAAAAATTACAGAAAATAATAATACCCTCAAGACTTTTAAAATTATTAAAAACTAAAACATGAAAAAAATATATTCACTATTAATAGCTATTTTATTTAGCTCACAACTATTTGCGCAAGCTCCAAACAAAATGAGCTACCAAGCAGTAATCAGGAATAGTTCAAATAACTTAGTAGCTTCCAAAGGCATTGGCATGCAAGTAAGTATTTTACAAGGTTCAGTAACTGGAACAGCAGTATATGTAGAACGTCAAAATCCAACCACCAACGTCAATGGATTAGCTACAATAGAAATTGGAACAGGAACTATAGTAAGTGGTAGTTTTGCTACAATCAATTGGGCTAACGGACCATATTTTATTAAAACTGAAACCGATATCAACGGAGGTACTACCTACTCCATTTCGGGAACTAGCGAATTAATGAGTGTGCCTTATGCATTGTTTGCAGCTAATAGCGCTCCTGGACCTCAGGGTTTACAAGGCCCACAAGGTATACAAGGAATTAAAGGCGATAGTGGCGCAAGAGGATTAACTGGTCCGCAAGGCCTACAAGGAGTTCAAGGCGCCCAAGGTATTCAGGGAATAAAAGGAGATAGTGGTGCAAGAGGATTAGCAGGTCCGCAAGGTTTACAAGGAATAAACGGTGATACCGCTTGGGCTTTATCAGGTTCAGTAATATCTAATAAAAACAGTGGAAATGTGGGCATAGGAACTAATGCTCCTCAATCAAAATTATCGGTGGGAACAAGTTCACAGTTCCAGGTGGATAGCATAGGTAATTTAAAGAAAATAAATAATGTGCCTACTTCTTTTCCTGCTACGCAAGGTAGCAATGGACAAGTATTAACCAATAACGGAAGTGGTAATTTAAGCTGGAGTGCGGTTAGTAATATGCAAAAATCAGGATCTGTTGTTTTGTTGGATACTTATGATACCAGTATGTTAAGTGCGGGTTATACTTTTTTAACTAAAATACAAACTAACGGACAAAAAAAATTAGCAGACTCCGCTTCATGGCAGTGGGGTGATGCTATTTCAACTATTGGTGCACCAAATACAAATGCAGGTTATACATTTACCTCTCCAGTTTGGACTGGTTCAGAAATGGTAGTTTTGGGTTGTGATAATATTTTTTCACTTATTGGTTGTAAATATAATCCTGCTACTAATTCTTGGTCTCCAATTTCAAACATTGTTGCTCCAGCATCAAGGTTTAATAATTATTCTTCTGTTTGGACTGGAACAGAAGTGATCATTTGGGGTGGTGATTCATCAGTTTCCAATTGGAAATCAAACAGAGGTTATCGCTATAACCCAACTACAAATGTTTGGACTACCATGTCAACCATTGTTGCACCATCACCAAGAAGATATCACACTGCAGTTTGGACGGGTACAGAAATGATTATATGGGGAGGTGACACATCAACTCTTGCTGCGAACTGGAAAACAAATAGTGGAGGGCGGTACAATCCATCCACCAATTCATGGTCTGCTTTACCTACCCTAAATGCACCATTAGGAAGAAGAAATCATTCTGCTATTTGGACGGGTACAGAAATGATCATTTGGGGTGGTGACACAACAATTGGAAATAGTGGTTATATCAGTCGAACAAATAGTGGAGGACGTTACAATCCATCCACCAATTCATGGAATACTTTAACCACTTTAAATGTACCTGCAGGAAGAACGAAAAATTCGACTATTTGGACAGGTACGGAAATGATCATTTGGGGTGGTGATACTAGTGGTATTAATCCTACAACTACTACAAATACTACAAATAGTGGAGGTCGTTATAATCCATCCACAAATACTTGGACCACTACAGCAAATACGAATGCGCCATCTTCAAGAAACGGTCATACAGCATTATGGACAGCAAATAGAATGATTATTTGGGGTGGTTTAGATGGTCAAAATGATGGAGGTATATATAATCCTTTAACCAATACTTGGGAAAGTACTTCTTTAATAAATGCTCCAGGGTTTTATAATTATGGCCCAATTTGGACAGGAACAGAAATGATTGGTGAATCTCAAAGATTTGGTCGTTATGCACCTACATTTGGTAGTTATGATAATATATACATGTATTTATTCAGGAAGAATTAGTTAAATTACTATTTCGTTCAACATGAAAAGTCACCAATTTTTGGTGACTTTTTTTTGTTGGTATGAATTGATAATGAACTTACGCTTTCGCTCGAACCCTGTGAGTTTAAGTGTGGTAAAATCTGCGAAAATCTGCGTTATCAGCGGGAAATATTTTGTTGTAGGAGCCGCTGCGCTAAAACACCAACAATGGGCAAATAACTTCACTCGTAAGTTGCGAGCGAATTCGAGAATTTATTTGGGTCTGTAAGCACTTTGCTTTAATATTTCGTCCCAATTATTATTATTCATAATTTCTGAAAGAGAAGCACCCGCACTCGCTAGCATCTTGCTAGTGAGTGTATATGGCAGCCTCTGGCTGCAATACAAATATAATAAAACCACAACAAAAAAGGTTTTTACATTTATAACAAAGGCATAAATTGCATAAATTATGAGTGAATATAGAATTACAACAGCAGATGAATTGTATTTTGTATCCTTAACAGTTGTTGGTTGGGTAGATGTTTTTACAAGAAATGAATACAAA
>CAIUQQ010000091.1 GCA_903901345.1 uncultured Bacteroidota bacterium
ATATTTTTAAAGGATTTGTTCCGTTTTTTGGAGCCTTATTTTCTGCCGGATTGGTTACTTATATAGGTTGGAAAATCATCTTATTGTGCTATCCACAATACCAAGATATTCTGCAAGGTTTTACTTACAATGGTCATGATTATGTATACGGATTTATAAGTTTGTCGCTTGCTATTTGCTTTTGGTTTTATAAAAGGGACACCAAGAAAAATTCCGAAATAGTATTGCTTATTCCTGCACTTTTTGTCACCAGTAGTTAACTCAATCTGAAAATCATCAATTTTGAAAAATCTCTTTACAAAGTTCATGTTAATCAAATAGGTTTTGTGAATTCGAAAGAACAGTTCTGTCGGAAGTAATTCCTCAAAATACTTCAAGGTTTTTGAAGCAATAATGGATGTTCCATCAATGAGATTTATTTTAGTATAATTGTTTTGAGCTTCCAGAAAAATGATTGAATTATATTTTACAAATTCAATCCCTGTATCCGTTGAAATAGCCATTTTTTTATGAGCGACATCACCAGTGTCTATATTTTCTAGAAGTACGTTAAACTGTTTTTGCTGACTTTCCTTTTTGGACTTTTTCTCATATCGGGTTACTGCACCTAACAAATCAATATAGTTGATAGGTTTTAGAAGATAATCTAACGCACTTCGTTTGATAGCTTCAATAGCATATTCAGAATGAGCGGTTGTAAAAATGACTTCAAAATTCACCTCCTTGATTTCCTTAAACAACTCAAACCCATTTTTATTTGGCATTTGAATGTCTAAAAAAACTAAATTTGGTTGATAGGTTTCTATCCCAATGATAGCGTCATCAACAGTTTCAAATAAACCACACACGTAGAACTTATTTGGGAAGTAGCGGTGAAGCATTTTCTCCAAAAATTCACTTGCATTATTTTCATCGTCAACAATTATCGTTTTAATCATGATATAAAGGTATGATTCTAATAATCATACTTGATTTGTATTTAGTTATCGTGGGCTTTGAATGAGTTAACGTTTTTCATTTAATATGTTGGTATGTAATATTTTAAATTAATAGGTCTTTGGCATCTACTTCCAATATTTTTGCAATTTCATAAAGTACTTCAATGGATGGTTGACGCTTATTACTGACATAGCCATGAACCATATTGTACGATTTACCTAACTTACTTGCAAGCCAAGTCTGTTTAATACCCCTTTCTGCAAGAACTTCTTTTATACGATTCATCAGTACATTATTTGGGCATAATATAGTAAAAAAAACTAACATAAAATGAGATAAAAATATTTTTTGACCGATTTTGACCCTAGTTGTCTGAATAGTATGAAACGATTGAGGATTATTGATACATCTAGCACGTTTTTGCTGAAGTGATAATATAAAGCGAACGTGAGAGACAAGCTCAAAATTGGAACGTTAATCCTAAGTGTCAAATAGTATAAGCGTCTATAATTTCGTGAAAAAATAATCAAAAAATATTTTTTAAAAAAAGGAGGCACTTGATATTTTAACCCAAAATTTTCCAAAAAAATATTTTTTTTGTGAACAGCATCATACCCCATGTTTGGTGATGGCACGGGAGGGGGCAACGTGAAGTAACGGGGGAAGCCCTCCCGTTGGGGAGGAGGTATCCTAGAACATTTTTTGTATAGTCCTGAAATAGGTTGACTCTAAAAATGTTAATAAGTCAACTAAAATCAGGACAAAATGGAAAGAAAAAAACCAACCTATTACAGTGAAGAATTTAAAATGACTGTAGTAAACGATGTATTATTAGGAAAATACA
>CAIUQQ010000092.1 GCA_903901345.1 uncultured Bacteroidota bacterium
AAACAATACTATAAAAAAAATATTATTCTCATTTACAATAATTTATATAAAATCAAATATTATAAAACCCTTATATACTTCAAATATATTTGATTTCTAATATAAACCAACTAATATTGAGCAATAAATGTACTCAATAATATTATCTTAAATAATATTGAATACATCATCACTCCTTTGTCACTTTAAACTGTGACTCACCAAGCGAAGCTGTGGCTAAGTGTTAATTAAAAAGTTTTAAGTGACGATAAATCGAAAAATTAATTGCACTTCTTTTTAGCTTAGGGAACATCCCGAAACATGGGGAAACTTGCACTTCGACTCCGCTCAGTGACCGCCCGACACATCGGGGAAACCGTAAAAAAAAATTGACTACTTTAAATAAAATAATCACTTCCCTCCAATCAAACGAAGAAATGCTCCAAAACGAATTTGTTTTAAGCCATTTATTTGTTTTTGGAAGCTATGCCAGAAATGAACAAACTATAAATAGTGACTTAGATTTATTTTATGAAGTAAAACCTGGTGCTTACATGACATTAGGAAGACTAAAAAGACTTGAAAATACAATTAAAGAAATTACTAGTCTCAAAGTTGTTGAATTAGTGAATAAAAAACATGCAAACCCTATAGTTTTAAATCATGCCAAAGAAAGTACCATACAACTATTCTGATAATTTATTGTTTATTTTAACAATGTTAGAGTGCATAGAAAAATTAAACTTATATGTGGAAGATTTTGATAATGCAAACGATTTTTTTGAAGCAAATAACCAATTAGAATATAATGCTTCTTGTCATTTGTTATTAGCTATTGGAGAAGAATCAAAAAAAATAGATCTGAAATTAAAAGATGAAATTAGCTTCATTGAATGGACAGAAATTGGTGGACTTAGAAACAGAATCGCTCACGATTACAGAGGATTAGATTATGAAATGGTGTTTCTAATCATTCAAAATGAATTAGGTATTTTAAAGCAGGCTCTTATACAATTTATAAAAATCATTAAGCCTGAACCAGCTGATTTAAAATTACTAGTAAATTCAAAATATTTTAAACATTTAAACTATCTCTGCTAGTTAATTAATACTAAGCAATTAACCCGCATAACCTCCCAAAATATCGACAAACCTCCCGACACATCGGGAAACTCGCAACCCTTAAAATATATGAATAAAATAGCAATCATTGGCCTTGGATACGTAGGCTTACCGCTAGCAGTTGAATTCGGAAAAAAACAACATGCAGTTGGATTCGACATCAATCAATCTCGTGTTGACGAATTAAACACTGGACATGATAGAACTTTAGAAATTAGTGATTTAGATTTGAAATTAACACTTGCTAACAAAAGCGAAACTGCTAGTTTTAAATGCACCACCAACTTAGAAGATATAAAAGATTGCAATTATTATATTGTTACTGTTCCAACCCCAACAGATAAAAATAACCGACCTGATTTAACTCCTTTGTATAAAGCTAGCGAAACAGTTGGCAAGGTTTTGAAAAAAGGTGACATCGTTATTTATGAATCAACTGTTTACCCTGGCGTTACTGAAGACGAATGTGTTCCCGTACTAGAGAAAGTATCTGGACTTAAATTCAATATCGATTTCTTTGCGGGTTATTCTCCTGAAAGAATCAATCCAGGTGATAAAGAACATACAGTTACCAAAATTTTAAAAGTAACTTCTGGTTCTACACCAGAAATTGCTGAAAAGGTAGATCAATTATATAGAACAATCATTATTGCTGGAACACATAAAGCAAGTTGCATAAAAGTGGCAGAAGCAGCTAAAGTAATTGAAAATTCACAACGTGATATCAATATTGCTTTTGTAAATGAACTTTCAAAAATTTTTAGTCTAATGGGCATCAATACCAACGATGTATTGGAAGCTGCAGGTACCAAATGGAATTTCCTAAAATTCAAACCAGGCTTAGTTGGCGGACATTGCATTGGTGTTGATCCTTACTATTTAGCGCAAAAAGCTCAAGAAGTTGGTTACCATCCTGAAATTATTTTAGCAGGACGTAGGTTAAACGACAGCATGGGCGCCTATGTAGCTAATGAAACCATCAAACACATGATTAAAAAGGACATCAAAGTAAAAAATGCCAATGTGTTAATGCTGGGTTTTACTTTTAAAGAGAACTGTCCTGATGTGCGAAATACCAAAGTCATTGATATTATCCAAGAATTAAATACCTACCATGTTAACTTAACTGTTGTGGACCCTTGGGCTGAACCAGCAGAAGTGAAACATGAATATAATTTGTTAACTCAAAAAGAAATGCCAACCAATTCTAAATTTGACGCAGTTGTTTTAGCAGTTGGTCACAACGAATTCAAAGAAATTGATATCCAAAGCTACCTAAATCCAAACCACGTCATCTTTGACGTAAAAGGTTTATTGGATAGGAGTTTAGTTGACGGAAGCCTGTAAATATTGTTGTCACCCTGAGCCTGTCGAAGGGTTGTGTATGGTCTTCGTCAAGCTCAGACTGACAAACTTCGTCAAGCTCACCATGACATTGAATTTAGTTGTCACCCTGAGCCTGTCGAAGGGTTGTGTATGGATTCGACAAACTCACCTTGACATTTAATTTAGTTGTCACCCTGAGCCAGTCATAGTGAGCCTGTCGAACTACGAATGGGTGAACAAAATTATAATCCGTGTATGGATTCGTCAAGCTCACCATGACATCAAAACATCGTTTTCACCCAGAGTCAGTTATAGTGAGCCTGTCGAACTACGAATGGGTGAACAAAATTATAATCCGTGTATGGTCTTCGACAAGCTCAGACTGACTCCCTTCGTCAAGCTCACCATGACATTTCAATTTCTTTATGAGCCTGACTAAAAAGTAAAATAAAAAACAAAGTGTTTAACCCCAAATTATACAACACCCCCTACCACACCACCGACCTCTCCAAATTCAAATTCTTGGTAACTGGAGGAGCTGGATTTATAGGTAGTAATATCGTTGAATATTTAATCAAATACAATGCAGGTCATGTGCGTGTTTTAGACAATTTATCCAATGGATATTTTGAAAACATCAAAGACTTTATGGGCTTACCTAATTTTGAATTCATTTTAGGTGATATCCGTAATTTTGAAACTTGCAAAAAAGCAATAGAAGGAATGGATTTTGTAACCCACCAAGCTGCATTAGGCTCGGTACCACGTTCCATTTCCGACCCAATAACAAGTAATGATGTAAATGTAAGTGGTTTTTTAAACATTCTTACTGCGGTAAAAGATGCGCCCGATATCAAACGCATGGTGTATGCGGCTTCCTCATCTACTTATGGCGATAGCGCTGCTTTACCAAAAGTGGAAGGAAATGAAGGAAATCCCTTGTCTCCTTATGCCGTTACCAAATTAGTGAATGAATTGTATGCCGATGTTTATAGCAAAGTTTACGGATTACATACCATAGGCTTGCGTTATTTCAATGTTTTCGGACCAAAACAGAACCCGAATAACCCTTACGCAGCAGTAATTCCAATTTTCTGCAAAGCATTCATTGATGGAAAACAACCCACCATTAACGGTGACGGTTTAACCAGTCGTGACTTTACTTTTGTAGAAAACGCTGTTCAAGCCAATATCAAAGCAATGTTATTAGAAACGGTCACTTCGAGCGGAGTCGAGAAGCTTACAAACGAACAGATAACCAAGCACGAAGTATTCAACATGGCCTGTGGCGACCAAGTTACTTTAAATGAAATGATAGAAATGCTGAACCAATTAAGTGGACAACAAATAGCACCCATTTATGGTCCAGAACGCAAAGGAGATGTAAAACACTCCAAAGCAAGTATTGATAAAATCTCTAATTTCTTAAGTTATGAACCACAATTTCGTTTCCAAAAAGGACTAGAAATTGTTTTTGAGTGGTATAAAACACAATACTAAAAAATCAATATAAAATGAGGTTGAGTCATTCAGTAGTACCGCTCGAGCGGTATCTTTTCAGGGTAACCTACTTAGCTAATGGCAAATAATCATGTATAGCCAAGGAGATGCTTACAGCATGACTGAGTCTAATTTGATATTTGTCTTAAAATTAATGACTTGATAAAAACGTCAATGGTAGCTTTACTAAACATCTAACAAATGTCGTATGAACTTGATAAAGATAATTTAATTAATAAAATGAACAAAGAAGCCAAAATTTACATTGCTGGCCACAACGGAATGGTTGGTGCTGCCATAAAAAGATTATTAATCAAAAATGGTTTTACCAATATTATTGGAAAAAGCAGCAAAGAATTAGATTTAAGAGATCAGGCAGCAGTAAAAACCTTCTTTATAAACGAAAGCCCAAATGTAGTTATAGATGCGGCCGCTCGTGTTGGTGGTATTTTAGCCAATAATAATTATCCATACCAGTTTTTAATGGATAATATGCTCATTCAAAATAACTTGATTCAAGCTGCGCATGAAAACAACGTTCAAAAATTCATTTTTTTAGGTAGCTCTTGTATTTATCCTAAACTTGCCCCCCAACCTTTAAAAGAAGAATATCTTTTAACAAGTAGTTTAGAACCCACCAACGAATGGTATGCCATTGCAAAAATAACTGGTGTTAAATTGTGTGAGGCAATTAGAAAACAATACAATAAAGATTTTGTAAGTTTAATGCCTACCAATTTATATGGACCTTACGATAATTTTGATTTAGAAACCTCACATGTTTTACCAGCTATGATTCGTAAGTTTCATGATTCCAAATTAAACGGTCACACTCCTGTTCAACTATGGGGTAGCGGAACTCCTATGAGAGAGTTTTTACATGTGGATGATATGGCTAAGGGCGTTTTGTTTGCCTTAGAAAATGTTTTACCAGAATACCTGTATAATGTTGGTATTGGAGTTGATTTAACCATTAAAGAATTAGCAGAAACCATTCAAAAAGCTGTTGGACACCAAGGAGAAATTATTTGGGATGCATCAAAACCTGATGGAACACCCAGAAAACTAATGGATAATTCAAAAATGGAAAACCTTGGTTGGAAAGCAGAAATAACACTTGAAGATGGAATTAAAGAAACATACCAATGGTTTTTGGAACACGTAAAAGAAGTGAAGGAAGTCAGGATTACTGGTTAATTGGTTAAAAATGGTTAACTGATTAATTGGTGAATTGGTTAAATATTGCAGTGCATTAAAAATTAACCCCTAATCAATTAAACAATTAACCTTAATGAACCCCTAATCAATTAAGCAATTAAACTCTAAACAATTAAGCAATTAGACAAAAAAATGAAAACAGCACTTATAACAGGAATTACCGGACAAGATGGGGCTTATTTAGCCGAATTTTTATTAAAAAAAGGATACTTTGTGCATGGTATCAAGCGCAGAAGCTCTTTGTTTAACACCGATAGGATTGATCATCTGTATCAAGACCCACACGAAAAAAATGTTAACCTCAAATTACATTATGGTGATTTAACAGATAGCAGTAATTTAATTCGCATTATTCAAGAAACCCAGCCAGACGAAATTTATAACTTGGCAGCCATGAGCCATGTACATGTAAGTTTTGAAGAACCCGAATATACAGCCAATGCCGATGGTATTGGTACTTTACGTATTTTAGAAGCATTGCGCATTTGTGGTTTAACTGAAAAAACAAAAGTTTACCAAGCTTCAACTTCTGAGTTGTATGGTTTAGTGCAAGCAGTTCCTCAAAGCGAAACAACACCATTTTACCCTCGCTCTCCTTATGCAGTAGCTAAAATGTATGCTTATTGGATTACAGTAAACTACCGCGAAGCGTATAATATGTTTGCTTGTAATGGTATTTTGTTTAACCATGAAAGTCCTTTACGTGGTGAAACATTTGTGACCCGAAAAATTACCCGTGCTGCTAGTAAAATAGTGTTAGGCATGCAAGATAAATTATACCTTGGAAACTTAAACGCGCAACGCGATTGGGGACATGCTAAAGATTACGTGGAGGCTATGTATCTTATTCTGCAACAAGAAAAACCTGAAGATTATGTGATTGCGACAGGTGTAACTACTACCATCCGTAAATTTGTACAAATGGCATTTGCAGAAGTGGGCATAACCATAGCTTTTAAAGGCGAAAACGAAAATGAAATTGGATACGTAGAAAGTATTAATGATGAAGTATTAACTACAAAAAACATAAGTACCTCTTTAAAAATTGGTGATGAAGTGGTAGCAGTTGACCCTCGTTACTTCCGCCCTACCGAAGTTGAATTATTAATAGGCGACCCAACTAAAAGCCAAACCAAATTAGGCTGGAAACCAAAATACGACTTACCAATGCTAGTGGAAGATATGATGCAATCAGATTTAAAGCTGATGCAACGCGAATTATTTTTAAAACAAGCTGGTCATAAAGTACTAAGCCAATTTGAATAAGGAAATTAGTTCTCAATAAATATTTTTTAAATACTAATCTAATCCTATTCAAAAAAAATAGCCTATTAGCTTAGTCACTAAAATGATTCAATAATAATAAATCAAAATATGTTCAAAAATAAAACGTTATTAATCACAGGCGGAACAGGTTCTTTTGGAAATGCTGTTTTAGAATACTTTTTAAAAACTGAAGTAGGTGAAATTAGAATTTTCAGCAGAGATGAAAAGAAACAAGAAGATTTACGTATAAAATACCGTGATCCTAAGTTAAATTTCATAATTGGAGATGTAAGAGATTTTAATAGTATCAATAATGCAATGCATGGTGTTGACTATTTATTTCACGCTGCTGCGCTTAAACAGGTTCCATCTTGCGAGTTTTTTCCTATGCAAGCGGTTCAAACAAATATTTTAGGTTCAGAAAATGTGCTAGAAGCAGCAGTAAGAAATGAAGTAAAAAAAGTTGTTGTATTAAGCACCGATAAAGCAGTTTACCCAATTAATACAATGGGTATTTCAAAAGCAATGATGGAAAAATTGACCGTTTCAAAAGCCAGAGATCCTAGGATAAAAAATTATAATGGAATTATTTGTGCTACTCGATATGGCAATGTGATGGCTTCTAGAGGTTCTATTATTCCATTATTTATTCAACAAATAAAAGAAGGAAAACCGCTTACTATAACAGAACCCAATATGACCCGATTTATGATGTCATTAGAAGAATCTGTTAAATTGGTATTATTTGCTTTTGAAAACGCAAATCCTGGTGATATTTTTGTTCAAAAATCTCCAGCTGCTACTATTCAAACATTGGCAGAAGCATTAAGCGAATTATTTAATTCAAATAACCCAATCCAAATAATAGGTTCTCGTCACGGAGAAAAAATGTACGAAACTCTTTGTGGTAGAGAAGAAATGTCTAAAGTTAATGACTTAGGTGATTTTTACAGAATCCCCGCTGATATGCGTGATTTGAATTATACAAAGTATTTACAAACTGACGGACCAAGATTAATTGATGATGAATATAACTCTAATAATACAAATATTTTAGATAAAGACCAGCTAAAACAATTGTTGCTTACACTTGATTATGTTCAAAACGAACTGAGTACTTTAAAAACTAAATAAATGTCAGGGAATAAACTAATAGCAAAGAATACTGTAATATTATATGTAAAATTACTAGTTTCATCAATTGTTGGTTTATTTACTGCTCGTTATACAATTGAAGCATTAGGTCTATCTGATTATGGTCTATACAGTATAGTTGGTGGCATTGTAACCATATTTGCATTTATAAATACAATTATGGTTGCTGCAACCTATAGATTTATAGCTTTTGAAATAGGGAAAAAAGAAGAAGGTAATGTAAATAAAATTTTTAATATTTGTTTAAGTATTCATGTTGTTCTTGCCATTTTAGTATTGATATTGAACGAAATTTTAGGTGTTTATTATGTACGTAATTATTTAAATGTAGATATTAACAAAATTAATGATGCTGTTTTCGTCCTCCGACTGTCAACTTTGTCAACTGCATTTACAATATTATCAATACCAAACCAAGGTTTATTAACTGCAAAAGAAAATTTTTTTTTTAGATCTATTATTGAAATAATAAGAAGTTTTTTAGGTTTAGGAATAGCCATTTTCTTAATAAATACATCCAACAATAAACTAATAATTTTTGCTACTTTAATAGCATTTGCTAATGTTATTCCTGCCATATTTTATTTTATTTATTGCAAAACTCATTACGCAAATGATGTTAAATTAAAATTTTATAAGGATAAGTCAAGTTACAAAGAAATTTTATCCTTTACAAGTTGGAATATTTTAGGCGCTGCATCTGTAGTTGGACAAGGAACTGGTACACCAATTATTATAAATAGTTTTTTTGGAACTAAAATGAACGCTGCTTTTAGTATTGGAAATCAGGTGAAAGAATTAATCTCGCAATTTTCAATGAATTTAGCTCAAGCAGCTGTTCCTCAAATAACTAAAAACTATAGTTCAGGAAATATTGAAAGATCTATAAGCATTGTATCATATACTTCAAAATATACTTGGTTTTTAATGCTTTTTCCAGTATTACCTATTTTACTAGAAACCAAGTACTTACTAAGTATTTGGTTGGTTAATGTGCCCAATTATGCAGTTGAATTTACAAGATTATTAGTGATTTACACACTCGCAAATGGTTTAGGAAATGGTATTGGTACCATCATTCAAGCTACTGGAAAAATAAAAATATTTCAATTAGTTCTAAGTACAACTACCTTAATTGGCTTACCAATAGGCTACTATCTTTATTATATAGGAAATGATGCAACAGTAATAATATATGTTTTTATCATTACTGCACTAATTAATGTCGTTTCAGTACAAGTTTTATTAAACAAATTAATAAAATTTGACGTGAAATCCTTTTTTCTAATATCCTACGCCAGGATTTTATATGT
>CAIUQQ010000093.1 GCA_903901345.1 uncultured Bacteroidota bacterium
AAATAATATCATGAAAATTTTACCTAAACAAATTGCTTTTTTTCTGTTTTGTGTTTTTATAGTTCAAAAAACAAACGCTCAGAATTATACAAAATTCAGTGCCGATTTATCGCTAGGCATTCCCATTACTTTTTTTACTATTACCCCTGATTTTACTGGAATTTACCAAGCGGGTTTAAGATATTCAATTAACAAAAACTGGTCAATTGCAGCGCGATTTGCCTCAAAAACTTTTCAAGCAAAAACGGGAAATGCTTCAGGAAATGTAAGTACTTCAGGCGGATTAGCTAGTGATGTGGCAAGTTATAAAAATTCATTTTATGATTTGGGTGGTAGTTTACAGTTTAATATGAGTAATTTATTCGGATTAACAAATTCGAAGTTTATTCCTTATGCTACTGTAGGCGGTAGTTTTCAATTTTGGAAACTAAATACCACATTAATTAATGGCTCAACATCAGCAAATAAAAATTTTAGTACCAAGCCAATGAACAATATACAAATGGGCTTAGGGGTTCGTTATTATTTAAATCCATCTTTTGATTTAAATGTATCAAGTGAATATAACCATGTGCAAACTTATTATATGGATGGTGCATATGACGATAAAAAATTAGATACTTATTTAAATACTAGTTTTGGTGTTTCCTATAAATTGGGTGCCAAACCAAGCAAAAACTTAGCCGATTGGGAATCAAAAAATAAAGTAGGTGAAAAGAACAACGACAAAACCAATACTGGTAAAGATTATGCACATTGGAGTGCAGATATTAATGTGGGTTTACTTTATTTGTTTACAGCTATTGGTTATACACCAACCGGAATGGGCGGTGTTGGCGTTCGGTATTCCATAAATAAATTCATATCAGTTCAAGCAGCTTATAATTATGGAGTTTTTGCTGGTGAACATAATACTGAAAGTACCGTAATTGGAGTTGTTTCTGATCCAATAAATGTTAAAAGTTTCAATGCTACCATGAATCAATTTACACTTAGAGGGTTGTTTAATTTAAGAAGAATATTTTCTGAACCTATATTATTACGTGAACCTGAAAATTTAAATAAATGGAATTATTATGCAGTATTAGGACTTGGAAATTTAAATTACTCTACAGACATAGTTTATGCTAATAATACTAAATCGAATTTAACACAAACCGGAATTACCAATTATGTTTTTGGTGCACAAGCAAGGAAACATATAAATTCTACTTGGGACTTTTTGGCTGGAGTAGATTTTAATAATAATCAAACTTATTGGATAGATGGTGCTGGAACTAAAGAGGATTTAACGGATCATTTATATATTAATGCGGGTATTTCTTATAAATTTTCTACAAGTAAAAGTAGAGAATTAGTAGATTGGAGTTATGTAAATTATAAATTTCCGAAAATTAACAATAGTGAAGTTGCAATTGATAGAATTCCTGTAATTAGTTTACCTAAAGTAATTGATGTTCCAAAAGTAGTTGATATTCCTAAGGTAGTTGAACCAATAAAAGTAGTTGATTCAGTAAAAGTAGTTGAACCAGTAAAAGTAGTTGAACCAATAAAAGTAGTTGAGCCAATAAAAGTAGTTGAACCAATAAAAGTGGTTGAGCCAATAAAAGTAGTTGAACCAATAAAAGTAGTTGAGCCAATAAAAGTGGTTGAGCCAATAAAAGTAGTTGAGCCAATAAAAGTAGTTGAGCCAATAAAAGTTATTGAACCAATAAAAGTAGTTGAACCAATAAAAGTAGTTGAGCCAATAAAAGTGGTTGAACCAATAAAAGTTATTGAACCTGTTAAAAAAGTGGTTCCAAATAAATATTTAGTGGATACTTTAGAGATTACTGAACCTGAATTTATATATAATGTTGTAGTTGGTTGTTATAGTATAAACAAGTTGAAAGTAGCAAAGAGGTTTAAAAACAAAATAAACAGAAATGGATTTAACGCTAATATATATTTGTCAAAAGATTCTAAGTACTATAGAGTAATTACTTTAACTACCGAGGATGAAAGATTAGCGATGAAAATGTTAAGAAGATCAAGAAGAGAAATTGACCATGGTTCATGGCTTTATTTGTACAATAAACAATAAAATGTAGATAAAAGCCCTTTTTAGGGCTTTTATTTTATATACTAAATTGTAATTTAGCATATTCAAATTTCAAACTTTTTTACAATGAAAAACGTCTTAATTATACTTATTTGTTTGGTTGCAAAATTTTCTGTTGCTCAATCAAAAAAACCAGCAACTCAGCCAAGTAAAACAGTTAAAAGTACCGCTGTTAAAACAACTAAAAGTACTGCTGTTAAAACTGTTAATAGCAAAACTAGTAAATCTTCAAAGAATGCTGCATTAGCCTCAAAAATAAATACTGCTAAAACACCAAAAATTGATTCAAATATGTTTAGTAATGTAAAAATGAGTAAATGGGCATTTGCATTAAATTATGGTGGAACTTTCACTATTTTTGACATTGATCAAGATGTATTTAGTCCTGTTGTTGGTGGTAGTTTAAGATATTCATTTGGACATGTTGGTTCAATTAGACTTCAAGCATTATACGGTGTTTACACAGGAAGAAATGATAGAGGATTTAAAAATGCACTTGGATTTGTAAATAATATAACACAATTAGGAGTTCATGGAATGTTTAATTTAGGTGGTATAAATTACAGGAAAAAAAATCCAAATACAATATTTTACTTTTTTTCTGGTGTATCGGTAAATTTCAATGATGCTATCACAGATAAAAGATTTATTATAGGTGCTGACACTGCTAGAATTTCGAACACAAGTATTAATGTATCAGTTCCTGTTGGCTTAGGATTGAAATTTAAGTTAAATAATTCATTTGATTTAGGAATTGAAGGCGTTCTTAATTTAAATAAATCAGATTTTTTAGATTTATTTGAAGATCCAAATAAATTTCCAGACATATATGGAAATTTAATGTTTGGACTATCCTATAATTTTACTGGAAGTAAAAGAGCACAACATATTGATTGGGTTAACCCAGTTGCAACGCTATATGATGAATTAGCAAAAAAAGCAGCAGCAGCTACTGATTTGTTGAAAAATGATGCTGATGCTGATGGAATTCCTGATTATTTAGATTTAGAACAAAATACAAAACCAGGTTATAAAGTAAGTGTAAAAGGTGTTACTCTTGATAGTGATGCTGATGGTATTCCTGATACTGAAGATACAGATCCTTATGGATTTAATCAAATGTTGAGTCTTTATTATCCTGCTGAAACATTTAAAGCAAAATCAAATACAGATATTATGAAGTTTTCTGATTCAATTCCAGAATCTGATTTTATAACTTTAAACACTGATGGTTATGGTTTACCAGTTATAACTTTTGCTCCTAATAAATATGATGTTCATGTAGAACAGTATCCTTTGTTACAACAAATAGCTAGAATTATGAGAATTGATACTTCAGTAAGCGTTGCTATTATTGGTCACGCTGATAATAATAAGCCAGACTTAACACAGTTAACAATTGCTGAAAAAAGAGCTTTGGCTGTTAAACGTCAATTAGTGAAAATATATGAAATTGAAAGTAATAGAATAATGATTTTTAGTGAACGTGACGCTTTTGTGAAAAAATACAAAATGCAAACTGAAGGTTTAGACAGAAAAGCAGAATTTAGATTGATAAGAAAACAACAGTAATATTGATTTATAATTATAAAAAAAAAGAGGTTCATTCAATTGAACCTCTTTTTTTATGTATATTTATGTAAAATACACTTTGTAATTTGTTTTAAATACATCAAATTTGCAAAGAAATAAAACACAATGGCAGTATATAAATTTAAACTAACATTTGAAGATTACGAAGACACTTATCGAGTAATTGAAATAAAATCTAATCAAGTATTTTTAGATTTCCATAAAATAATTTTAGAATCAATCATGTTTGATCAAAAGCAATTAGCTTCCTTTTATATGAGTAATGACACTTGGCGTAAAAACCAAGAAATTACTTTAGAGGACATGACTGACGATCCTGAGAACCCTATTCCGGAAATGAAAAATGCTAAGCTTAGTCAATACATCAATGACCCTCACCAAAAAATTATTTATGTGTATGATTTTATGGCTTTATGGACAATGAGATTAGAACTTTTTGGAATAGATGTAAACGAAAATCCTAAATTTACTTATCCTAGAATTGGCAAGTCGGTTGGATTGGCTCCAAAACAATACGATAAAGTTCAAAAATTTGGCTTAGTAGAAAGTGAATTTGATGAAATTACAAAATCTTATTTGGATAAAGCAGAAGAATTTGGTGCAGAAATTAGTGATGATGAAGCAGATGAATTTGGATTGTTTGAAAAGAATACTGATAGCAACGATGAAGAAGGTCCATCAGAGCCTACTAGTGGTGGATTTGATGAATATTAGCCAATTATTTGTTAATAATATTGAAAATGCAGGAGTTCATTGACCCTGCATTTTTTGTTTAAAAATGGCTTATAAGTATTTTCAAACATTTTGTTTATTGCAATGAAATTTTACAGAAAAATATGACCTTAAATTTAAAACGTCCTTTAGTTATTTTTGATTTAGAAACTACAGGAATTAGCATTTCTACAGATAGAATTGTGGAAATGGCAACTATAAAAATTAGTGTTGACGGAACGGAAGAAATAAGAACCCAACGCTTTAATCCAACCATGCCAATACCAGCCGAAGTATCTGCAATTCACGGTATTTTTGATGAAGATGTTAAAGACATGCCAACCTTTGCTGAAAATGCAAAAGAATATGCAGACTATTTTAAAGGTTGTGATTTTGGTGGATTTAATTCAAACAAATTTGACTTTCCAATGTTGGTAGAAGAAATGTTGCGTGCAGAAGTTGATTTTGAAACAGAAGGCAGGAAATTTGTAGATGTTCAACGTATTTTTCATCAAATGGAACAAAGAACATTAGGCGCTGCTTTTAAGTTTTACTGTGATAAAAATTTAGAAAATGCGCATAGTGCCGAAGCAGATACAATAGCAACTTTAGAAGTTTTAAAAGCTCAAATTGTTAGATACGAAGGTCTTGGAAACGACATGGAATCATTGCATAAAGCAAGTGGACAAGCTAATTTAGTTGATTTGGCGGGTAGAATGATTTATGATGATAAAGGAAATGAAATTTTTAATTTTGGAAAACATAAAGGTAAAATGGTCAATTTTGTTTTTAAAAATGAACCTGGTTATTATCAATGGATGATGAACAACGATTTTTCGTTAGACACCAAACGAAAATTAACTAAAATAAAAATGCAAGGATTTGGAAGTAAATAACTATTTTACTATCTAAAAATTATATACAAAATGCCCTTAGCTAGAGGAAAGAAGCCGGTAGCAAAAAATAAAATGAATAAAACAGAAAGAATAATGTTATACACTTTGGGTGCTATCCAATTTGTAAATATCATGGATTTTATGATCATGATGCCACTTGGTCCAAGCCTAATTTCACGATTTGGAATTGAACCTTCCGATTTTGGATTATTGGTTTCTTCCTATTCTATAAGCGCTTTTTTCTCTGGAATTATTACTACTTTTATTATTAATAAATTTGAGCGCAAAAATTATTTAATGCGCATTTTTATTGGTTTCTTAATTGGGACTTTTGCCTGCGGATTGGCTCCAACTTATACTACGTTATTAATAGCGCGGTTTGCTACTGGATTGTTTGGTGGTGTGCTTGGCGCAATAATTTTAGCTATAGTAAGTGATGCTGTTCCTTTTGAACGAAGAGGAAGAGCCATGGGGATTATTATGGCTGCTTTTAGCATAGCTTCGGTTATTGGAGTTCCATTTGGAATATTTATTGCAACGCAAACAAAACAATACCCTTATTTAGGGTGGCATGCTCCTTTTTTGTTTCTAGCTATTTTGGGCATTCCCGTTTATTTTTTAGTAAGAAAGTATGTTCCACATCAATCGAAGGCTACCCAATTAGCAGCTTTAGAAATGAATGTGATGCAAAATATAAAAGGTATTTTTAATAATAGAAATAACTTATTAGCTTTGTTATTTGGCGTGGTAATGATGATGGGACATTTTGCTATTATTCCATTTTTAAGTCCATACATGGTAAGTAATGTTGGTTTGCGTGAAGAAGATTTACCTTTAATATATTTAGTTGGCGGTGCATTAACATTATTTACTTCACCTCTTATTGGCAAGTTATCGGATAAATATGGTAAGCTAAAAATGTTTACTATTTTAGCTGTTTTATATGTAATTCCTGTTTATTTAATTACAAATATGGAGCCTATGGCAATATATATGGTCCTTACTGTTTCGGCTATTTTCTTTGTGTTTTCAGGAAGATTTATTCCTATGCAAGCCATGGTTACAGGTGCTGTTGAACCTAGAATTAGAGCTAGTTTTATGAGCTTTAATAGTTCTATTCAGCAGTTGGCAAATGGAATTGCAGCATTTTTAGCTGGCTTTGTAGTAACTAACATAAACGGTAAATTAGTTCATTATGATATTTTAGGTTATTTCAGTATTGGAATGGCTTTAATTAGTATATTTATAGCAACAAAATTACGTTCAGTAGATGGAAAAACATTTTAAATATGATTTCATAATCATAGGTGGAGGAATAGTTGGTTTAGCTACAGCTTATCAATTATTAGTAAAAAAAGGCAGTTTAAAAATTGCAATTATTGAAAAAGAAAGTGAAGTGGCTGCCCATCAAACGGGGCATAATAGTGGCGTAATACACTCAGGTTTATATTACAAACCCGGAAGTTTAAAAGCACAAAATTGTTTGCAAGGCTATCAAATGCTCATAGATTTTTGCACGGAAAATCAAATTCCATTTGACTTGTGTGGAAAGTTGGTGGTAGCATCTGATGAAAGTGAAATAGGTGAATTAGATAAATTGTATAACCGAGGTTTGGAAAATGGTTTGACTAAAAATACCATTATTGAAAAAGATAGAATAAAAGATTTTGAACCTAATTTACGTGGTGTAAAAGCCATTCATGTACCCTATACAGGTATTATTGATTACAGCATTGTTTGTAATAAATTAGCTGAAATAATAACAGAAAAAGGTGCTGAAATATTTTTAAATCACAAGGTTGAAAAGATTGAAAACCATACTGGATATGCAACCATTATGACTAGCCAGCAAGAATTTGAAGCCAAGCAATACATTAATTGTGCAGGTTTATACAGCGATAAAATTGCGGCTTTAAGCAACAAAAATATTGATACTCGAATTATTCCTTTTAGGGGTGAATATTTTATGCTAAAACCCGAAAAAAGGCACTTAATAAAAAACTTAATTTATCCAGTTCCTGATCCAAATTTTCCTTTTTTAGGCGTGCATTTTACCCGCATGATTGATGGTGGTGTGGAAGCAGGGCCAAATGCGGTTTTTGCTTTTAAACGCGAAGGTTATGAAAAGAGTGATTTTGATTTTACTGAAACCATGGAAAGTCTTGCTTGGCCTGGTTTTAGAAAAGTGGCTGTTAAATATTGGAAAACAGGAATGGGCGAATTTTATAGGTCGTTTAGTAAAACTGCTTTTACCAAAGCTTTGCAAAAATTAGTTCCAACCATTCAAGAAGATGATTTGATTCCAGCAGAAGCAGGTGTTAGGGCGCAAGCTTGCGATAAATGGGGTGGCTTAATTGACGATTTTAAAATTATAGAAGAACCAAATGCCATTCATATTTTAAATGCACCAAGTCCTGCGGCTACCAGTAGTTTAAGTGTTGGAAATACCATTGCCGATATGGCTTTAGCGAGAAGCTAAGAGATTTTGAATGTTGGGTTTTGAATGAAGGAAAATTAACATTTTTATCTTAAAAAATTTTACATGTTATATCAGGGATAATTCATTTTATAATTAATATTAAATGACACGTACTTTCTGTTTTTTTTTTTCTTTAAATAGAAAAGTTAAACCACATAGGAATATAGAAAACATAGCCTATAAACTATTCAACCAATATTCCGCACTATCTCGAATCTTGCCACACGTGTGGTGTAAATAATGTAATTTATTTTACTGTTTTGTAATAAAAGTAGTAAATAATGTTATGGTTTTTATTTAAAATGATATCCTTACTTGATTTATTTCCCAATTTAATTTCAATTGCTGAGTACCTTTAACTAGTGCCACTCATCTTTAAACATCCAAAATCCAACAATCAACCTTTAATAATCCTACCATCATCCATTTCTATAATTCTGTCGGTGCTTTTGGCAAATTCATTATCGTGGGTTACTATTAATAAAGTTTGTTTGAATTCATGTGCTAATTCTTGGAAAATATTAAATACTATTTCACTGTTTTTACTGTCTAGATTTCCCGTAGGTTCATCTCCCATTATTATCAGCGGATCATTAATTAATGCACGTGCAATGGCAACGCGTTGTTTCTGTCCGCCCGAAAGCTGATTGGCCATTTTCAATGCTTCATTTTCAATGCCTAAAATTTTCAATTTTTCCATGGCTCGGTGCTCTACTTCTTGTTCAGAATAAGTGCCTAATTTTAAACCTGGAAGCATCACATTGCGAAGCACACTAAACTCATTTAATAAATAATGAAACTGAAACACAAAGCCTATTTTTGCATTGCGAACCAAT
>CAIUQQ010000094.1 GCA_903901345.1 uncultured Bacteroidota bacterium
AATACCGATTTTGATTGTAAACCAATTAATCAAAATTTCCAGCAAATATTATTGCGTGTTTGGGTAAAAAAAGCTTGGGTATATGATGACCAACAAATTTTAGCAAAAGCCAAATTTTATAATAGCCAAGGAAAACAAATTGGCAACGCCATTCAAGATTTTACACCCTATAAATTTATAGCTGAATTAGATACTGCTTATGTATTTGATATTAGTGGTGTAATTTCACAGGCTTGTATAAATCCAAGTTCAATACCTGAAATTGATTTAAATAAAATTTTATCAGTTGCGCAGCAAAATGCAAAGCTAGATACATTTAGAATTCACCTTAAAAAATTTAATTATGAGGTAGATGATTCCAATCAAAAATACCAATCATTTATAATAAATGAGCCTAATTTTATTTTACAAAAAAAGGAACCACGCATTATTATTATTTTTTATAAAAATGAGCTGATTGCTATATTTTATAGTAGAAGCGTTACCGCAAAATTATACGATAGCATAGAAATGGGTAAAGAATTTAAATTGATTTACAATTCAAAATTTACAGAAAACACTAAATCAGAAATGATTGCTATTTTCAAAAAAAGAATGGAGAAATTATAAGTTTTCTAATAACAGTTACTTTAATTTATTGAAAATGTTTCTTTTTAATATGGTGCTATTATATTACAATTGCAATATAACAAACAAATAAAATTATTTCATTGAAAACTGCACTTATTACAGGAATTACAGGACAAGATGGAGCTTATTTAGCCGAATTTTTATTAAAAAAAGGATACATGGTTCATGGTATAAAGCGTAGAAGTTCGCTTTTAAATACCGATAGAATTGACCATTTGTATCAGGATCCTCATGAAAAAAACTTAAACCTTAAGTTACATTATGGCGATTTAACCGACAGTTCTAACTTAATAAGAATAATTCAAGAAACACAACCTGACGAAATATACAACTTGGCAGCAATGAGTCATGTTCATGTAAGTTTTGAAGAACCTGAATACACCGCTAATGCTGATGGTTTAGGAACATTAAGAATATTAGAGGCAATAAGAATTTGTGGATTAACAAATAAAACTCGCATTTACCAAGCTTCTACTTCTGAACTTTATGGTTTGGTACAAGCAGTTCCTCAAAGTGAAACTACTCCTTTTTATCCTCGTTCGCCTTATGCTGTAGCCAAACTTTATGCTTATTGGATTACTGTAAATTATCGCGAAGCATATAATATGTTTGCTTGTAACGGAATATTATTTAACCACGAAAGTCCATTAAGAGGTGAAACTTTTGTAACACGTAAAATTACAAGAGCTGCAAGTAAAATAGTATTAGGAATGCAGGATAAAATATTTCTTGGAAATTTAAATGCTCAAAGAGATTGGGGTCATGCCAAAGATTATATTGAAGCCATGTATTTAATTTTACAACAAGATGTGGCTGAGGATTATGTAATTGCCACCGGCAAAACAACTTCAATTCGTGACTTTGTAAAACTAGCATTTAATGAACTAGGAATTACCATAGCTTTTAAAGGAAGCAATGAAAATGAAATTGGTTTTATTGAAGCTATTGATGTTAATAAGTTAAAAGAACTAGAAATTGAGAAAGATTTTAGTTTAAAAATTGGAGATGAATTAATAGCAGTTGATCCAAGATATTTTAGACCAACAGAAGTAGAATTATTGATTGGAGATGCCACTAAAAGTCAAACAAAATTAGGATGGAAGCCCAAATATGATTTACAAGCATTGGTTACTGACATGATGGAAAGTGATTTGAAATTAATGAAAAAAGAACGTTTTTTAAAACAAGCTGGTCACCATACTTTTAATAATTTTGAATAAAATAAATTCCTAAAGGAATAAAATGAATATATCTGATAAAATATATATAGCTGGTTCAAACGGAATGGTTGGTTCTGCTGTAGTTAGAAAATTACAAGCCGAAGGTTTTACTAATATAATTACCAAATCATCAAAAGAATTAAACTTAACCAATCAAATGGAAGTTGCTAATTTTTTTGAAAAAGAGAAACCTGATTATGTTTTTATAGCTGCCGCTAAAGTGGGCGGAATATTAGCAAATAATACATTCCGTGCTCAGTTTTTATATGAGAATTTGATGATTCAAAACAATGTAATTCATCAAAGTTATTTGAACAATGTAGAAAAATTAATGTTTTTTGGCTCAAGTTGTATTTACCCAAAGCTAGCTCCCCAGCCACTTAAAGAAGAATATTTATTGACCAGTGTTTTAGAGGAAACAAATGAACCTTATGCTATTGCAAAAATTGCAGGAATAAAAATGTGTGAGGCTTATAGAAGTCAATATAATTGTAACTTTATATCGGTAATGCCTACAAACTTATATGGTTATAACGACAATTATCATCCAGAAAATAGCCATGTTTTACCTGCATTAATCCGTAGAATTCATGAAGCTAAAACACAAAACTTACCTGATGTAACAATTTGGGGAACAGGAAATCCGTTAAGAGAATTTTTATTTGTAGATGATTTGGCTGATGCAGCATTTATGTTAATGCAAAACTATAATGATAAACAATTTTTAAATATTGGAAGTGGAACTGATATTTCGATAAAAGATTTAGCCATTAAGATAAAAAACATATTAAAATATGAGGGTTCAATAAAATTTGACACATCAAAACCAGATGGAACACCCCGGAAATTAATGGATGTAAGTAAAATAAATGCAATAGGTTGGAAGTCAAAAATTGACTTAGAACAAGGAATTAGTATTGCCTATAATGACTTTTTGAAAAAAGATACACTTTAAAAAAAGAGTGGACAAACACCTTCAGTAGCCATTTAATTAGTTCCATATTTGAAATGTTTAAAAACAATAAAATGGATTATAAAAACAATGCGTACAAAATATTCGTAGTTGAGGATGATAAATGGTATAATAATTTTTTACAGTATTCAATTTCATTAAATCCAGAGTATGTTGTTGAAACTTTTTCAAATGCAAAAGAGGCTTTAGCAAACCTATACAAAAAACCTGATTTAATTACTGTAGACTATTCACTTCCAGACATTAATGGTGATTTATTGATTCAAAAAATTAAGGATCAATTGCCTGAAACGCAAATTATTGTTATTTCAGGGCAAGAAGATGTTAAAACAGCAGTTCAATTACTAAAACAAGGTGTTTTTGATTATATTTTAAAAGATGAAGACACAAAAAACAGACTTTTAAATTCAATTCAAAATGCGCTTTCAAATACTACTTTAAAAAAGGAGTTAAATTCTTTAAGAGAAGAAGTAGCAAAAAAATTCGATTTTGGCAGCACAATAATTGGAAATTCTGATGCTATAAAAAAATGTTTTACTTTAATAGAAAAAGCTGCTGCAAGTAAAATTGTTGTAAGCGTAACTGGAGAAACTGGAACAGGTAAAGAATTAGTAGCAAAAGCGGTTCATTACCATAGTGAAAGAAAAAAAATGCCTTTAGTTTCAGTTAACATTGCAGCCATACCAAAAGAGTTAATTGAATCAGAATTATTTGGACATGAAAAAGGTGCTTTTACAGGCGCAGATTCAAGGAGAATTGGCAAGTTTGAACAAGCAAATAAAGGAACTATTTTTTTAGACGAAATAGGTGAAATGGATATAAACATGCAAGCAAAATTATTGCGTGTTTTACAAGAAAAAGAAGTAACAAGAGTTGGTGGAAATCAAACTATTTCACTTGATGTAAGAGTAATTGTAGCTACTCATAGAAACTTAGCTTTAGAAGTAAAAGAAGGCAGATTTAGGGAAGATTTATATTATCGTTTATTAGGATTACAAATAGCCCTACCTCCTTTAAGTGAAAGAGGTAACGATATTCTTTTACTTTGTAAATATTTTATAGAAGAGTATTGCAAAGAAAATAAAATAAAGAAAATTACATTAAGTAGTGATGCTCAAAAAAAACTTTTAAATTACCATTTTCCTGGAAATATAAGGGAGTTAAAAGCAATTGTAGAATTGGCTTGTGTAATGTGTAATGATGGAAATATAAATGAAAATGATTTGAATTTTAATGGTGAAAAGACACTAAGTAATTTATTGATTAAAGAAATGAGTTTGGAGGACTACAATTATTTAATTATCAAAAATTATTTAGTGAAATATGATAACAATGTTTTGGCAGTTGCTAAAAAATTAAATATTGGCAAATCCACAATTTATCGAATGCTAAAATCAGAATCTGAACTAATCGATAAAAAATAACAACTTAATATTATGATAAAGAAAACATTACTTGCTCTAGATGATGAATTAAGTATTTTAAAAATCCTAGATTTTTACTTTGGAAAAACTTATAATGTAATTTCAAAAACTGATGGAAATTCTGCTTTAGAGTGGATGCAACAAGGTCAATTACCCGATGTTATAATTGCTGACGTAAATATGCCTGATATGAACGGAATGGAATTTATTTCTCAAATTAGAACAAGCGGTTTTTTTAAAGATATTCCTTTAATAATGTTGAGTGGAAATGAAGGAACAGCCGATAAAATTAAATGTTTAAAAGCTGGGGCTGATGACTATTTAGTAAAACCATTTAATCCTGAAGAGTTAGAAGCAAGGATCACCAATATTTTACGTAGAATGAAAAAAATATAAAATTTTATGAGTTCAAATAAACAAAGTATTGCATTAATTTTAGATGATGCAAATTTTATTAGTGAATTTTCGCAAATGTTCAAAAATCATTTTGAAATATTCAATTTTGATAATGCTTTTCAATTTGTACAATGGACAAATAAAAACAAACCTGTAAAACTTAT
>CAIUQQ010000095.1 GCA_903901345.1 uncultured Bacteroidota bacterium
ATATTCCGTAGGAATTACATGTTGGTAATAAAAAGTCAAGTATAGTCCCTAACGGGACAAAGTAGCTGTTGACGTTAGATATTACCAATATTAAGTCCCTATCGGGACAGCAAACAATATATTCCGTTAGGAATTACATGTTGGTATATAAAAAACGATAAGCAACTATATTCCGTTAGGAATTAAATGTTGGTAAAAAAAAACGATAAACAACTATATTCCGTTAGGAATTACATGTTGGTATATAAAAAACGATAAACAACTATATTCCGTAGGAATTACATGTTGGTAAAAAAAAACGATAAACAATATATTCCGTAGGAATTACATTTAGAAAAAAAAAATATGATAAGCATTCAACAATTTACATTCAACGAATTTCAAGAAAATACTTATGTATTATTTGACGAAACCAAAGAAGCAATAATTATAGATCCGGGCTGCATGTACAAACATGAGGAAAATGAATTAGCACTTTTTATTCGTCAAAATCAATTAAATGTTGTAAAATTATTAAATACACATTGTCATATTGACCATGTGTTAGGAAATGATTTTGTGATGAATACTTATAAAATTCCATTGTATTTACACAAGGATGAGTTAAAAACTTATAATGATACAAAACGATGGACGGTCATGTTTAATATGCCCGATATTATTATTCCTGAAAACTTAATTTTTATTGATGAAAGCACTGAAATTAGCTTTGGAAATTCAAAATTATCATGCTTATTTGTTCCCGGACATTCCATTGCAAGCATTGCATTTTACAATAAAGAACAACATATTTTAATTGGTGGCGATGTAATATTTAATGGTGGAATTGGTAGAACTGATTTGCCTGGAGGCAATTTAACAACCTTATTACAAAGTATTCAAATAAAAGTATATACCTTGCCAAACGAAACTAAAATTTACAGTGGGCATGGTGAAATGACTACTGTGGGTTTTGAAAAACTGAATAATCCATTTACCAAAAACTTATCTTCATGATACAATACATAATAGTTGGAATTTTATTTTTAGCAGCCATTTTTTTTATGGTTTATAAGTTAGTTTTATCAAATAAAAAAAGTAATTGTGGTGATGGAAATTGTGCTTGTAAGTAATTTTAGGATTGAAAGATTATTAAAAATTATATAATTTTAAAAATATTAATTTGCTAGTAGCCAGATGCCAGTTGCTAGCAGCCAAATGAACAAATGAATTTAAATACAAATAAATACGAAACTTCGTTAATGGTTAGGCCAGACGATATAGACATGAATAACCATGTTCATAGCAGTAAGTACATGGATTATGTGTTATTTGCTCGTTACGATCAAATGGAGCGTTGCTATCAAATGAGTATGGACGAATTTATTAAAACAGGTTTTACTTGGGTTATAAAAAGTACATTCATTGAGTATAAACGTTCCTTGCTTTTAGGTGAAAATTGCCATATATTTACTTGGCTTGAAAGCATGGAAGGAAATAGTTGTAAAGTTTGTTTTGAAATAAAAAAAACCAATGGAAAAGAAAGTTGCACAGGCTATTTTATTTACACCATGATCAATTCAAATACTGGCAGGTCAGAAAAAGTTCCGCAATGGATAATTGATAGGTATTCAATTTAAAAAAGATATAAAAATAGAAATGAGATACATTTTATTGCTAATAGTTATAAGTTTTATTATGGGAAGTTGTAGGAAAGATGAAGTTTTTACTTCTGCACCTGTAACACTTAATTTCAGTACCGATACAGTTGATTTTGATACTATATTTTCCCTAAAAGATACCAATTCATTAACAACTCCAAAGTCTATTACCTTGCGATTGATCGTTTCAAATCCTAACGATAACGCTGTAAAAACCAACATTGAATTAGAGGGAAATTTATTAAGTATATTTAAAATAAATGCTGATGGAATTCCTGGTTCTGGAAATTTACAGCAAATAGAAAATTTAGAAATTAGAGGAAAAGACAGTGTTTATATTTTTATTCAATCATACATAAAACCCGATTTGGTAGATGAGTTTTCGGTAGCTGAAAATTTAATTTTCAATACCAATGGAAACAAACAAAGTGTTGTTTTATTGTCGTACGCTTTAAATGCCAACTACTATAAAGAGGAGACTTTTACAAAAAACACTACTTGGTCTGATTCAAAACCATATGTAATTTATGATGATATTTTAGTTGAAAAAGGAGTTACATTAACCATCAATCCTGGTGTAAAAATATACAATCACAATAATTCAACCATTTATGTAGCTGGAACTTTAATTATTGATGGAACAGTTGATAATCCTGTAGTTTTACAAGGCGATAGATTAGATGATTTATATAAAGAAGTGCCAAATCAATGGAATGGAATTCATATTTTATCAACAAGTATCAGTAATAAAATAACTGGCGCAATTATAAAAAATGGATTTGTTGGAATTAGGGTTGATTCATTGGCAAGTAATGCCAATCCAAAACTAACATTGATCCAATCTAAAATATTTGATATGGGCGCTGTGGGTTTGTTAAGTTATTCGGCATATATTAAGGCAGAAAACAATTTGATTAGCGACTGTGGTCAATATGCTTTCTTTGGTGATTTAGGCGGAAGATATGATTTTACTTTTAACACATTTGTAGCACTAGGAGGAGGAACAACTGGAAGACAAAATGCTACTTTTACTGTAACCAATAGACCATACAGAAATGAAGCTGGAGCCATTGTAAAGGTGTTTCCTTTAAGTTATAATTTGCGTAATAATATTATTTGGGGAAGTAACGATGATGAAATCAATTTTGTACGTGACGTAGATGGAATTATTGCTAGCGTAAATGTAAAAAATAACAATATAAAAAGTGTTCTTTTTAGAGATGAATTAATTCAAAAAAATGCTACAATAGATTATAATCAAGTAAATTTTGATCCAACATTTATTGATGCCAATAAGAAAAATTATAAATTAAAAGGAGGTTCTCCATGCAGTGGCGTTGGTGAAATAAACACCGGAATTAATATTGATTTAGAAAACAAATCGAGAAATAATCCACCCTCAATAGGCTGTTATGAAGTAAATTAGTTTTGTAAAATCCGTCTGACGCTTTGCAATTCTATAGCTAATCAAGCGTCTGAAGAAGTGTTGATTAATGCTGCGATTGGTTAATCCAAACTTGCGCACTGTCAGGAACTTCTTGAATAATAACTCGAGAATGTCCGCCACCAAATATCCCTAAATGTCTAGCTGCTCTTTCCGATAAATCAATGATTCTTTTTTTGTGAAATGGTCCACGGTCATTTATTCTAACTATTACCCATCTACCGTTTTTAGGATTTGAAACTTTTACTTTTGTATTAAAAGGTAAAGTTTTATGAGCAGCTGTAAGAAGTTTTCTTCTATATTTTTCACCGCTTGCAGTTCTTCTACCTTCAAATTTTCGTGCATAGTAACTAGCATTTCCTTTCTGAGTAAATAATTTTACGTTAGTAGAATCACTATCTGATTGAGCAAATAGACTTTGGCTGCTTGCAAAAGCAATTA
>CAIUQQ010000096.1 GCA_903901345.1 uncultured Bacteroidota bacterium
CAACAGCCAACAGCCAACAGCCAACAGCCAACAGCTAAAAAATAACTCAATATTTAATAATTACATACTGATTATTAATTTCACTATAAAATTATTTTATAGTTTCACTCCCAATAAATTTTTCTTATCTTTTTCAGTAACGAATATTTTTTTGTTATTGAAAACCTATGCTTTAAAAGTTTGTAAGGGTATTTCCTTAAACAAATCTATAGCTTCTTATATTAGCTATTTTACAAACAACCTTTTAATTCAACATCTAATTTTATAATTCAAACAAAAAAATAAAAACAAAAAAACAATGAAAAAAACAATTTCTTTCGTTGCGATTATTATCGCATTAATTACATTTTCAAGTTGTTCACAACGACTTATTGACTTTACTGTAATCAGTTCCAAAAATGTTTCCTTAAAATTTGACAAGTCACAAGGTAAAGCAGTATCAGGTACAAGTATGGGCTTTATAGGACTTGGAGCAAGTATCAAAGACGCTATGGACAATGCTTTACAAAATGCTGGTCCTGACTTTGACATTTTAGTTGACGGTGTGGTTAGATTAGAGGACTACTTTCTAGTTTCAGGCTACAAAGTTGAAGGAACTGCAATCAGCACAAGTAAAATGAAAGCATCATTGGGTGTGAAGGGTTATGAAGAATGGTGCAAAGCAAATAATATTTTTGACCCAACTACTGCAACAGTTCAAAACTAAAATAAATGACCCCCTAGACATTTTGTTGCCGGGGTCATTTTAATTTACTCGGTGGAGGAAACCAAACCATAACAACACCTAAAATAATGTGGCGGTTCATTGGTGGTAAACAGTTTAGTGCTTCGAAATCGCCAGATTTTAGTCCGAAAAAGGTACATCGGTTTTACATGTAACCAATTTAATTCAACATCTAATTTTACAATATAAACTCAAAAATAAACAAAAACAAAAAAACAATGAAAAAAACAATTTTAGCAATTTTAACTGTAGGAACTATCATGTTTACTGCATGTAGCAAAGAAGAAACAACAGTTACACCAACAGACGTAAGAGATCAAGCGATTGGAAATTACAATACCAAAACGGTTACAAACTTTTTACTAAGTGGAGAATTAGTTCCATTGGATTCATCAACTGGAACATTAAAAGTTGAAAAAGGGACTTCTTCTTCAACTATTTTAATCAAAGAATCAAATGGTAAACTTATCACTACTGGTACTAAAATAGGTGCTGCTTCTAACGGTTTTACTTTCGATATTGATCCACAGACTGTTGACACCATAACATTTGAAGGCTATAATTGTTTTACTTTAGGTTCAACTAAATATCATGGTGGGTTTATTTCAGGAGTTAATACTTTAACATTTGCATTCAAGACAAAGATTTCAGGTTTAGATGTAGTTTTTGTTACAAATTGTAGCAAGCAATAACTAATACATTTTCATTAAAAAAAATCCTGCCAAGTGCAGGATTTTTTTTGCTACCAAGCATCATCCATTAACTCATCATCATTGATAGATTCGTTTGAATTGATTGCTTTTGATTCTTGATTATTATTCCTTGATTTTTTATTCAAAAACCAAATAAAAGTAACATTGGCAAAAACTGAATTACTTCCGTTAAAACTAAAATTATTTACTATTGAGTTATTATTTTCATTGGTAAAAAAAACTTTTTGATTCCCAATAAATCCAACTTGAAATAATACCATATTGGTTTTATTTACCATCCTAATATCTCCCATGAACTGGAAATTCCTTTGCCTCAATATCAATGTAACATTTGTTGAATCAACACTTAACTTATTTTGATAATGATTGATTCCACCATTAGGCCTGAAGGTAAATCCATAAAATAATTTTTGAACTTTAGTTTGTTTCTTCCAATTAATAACAAAAGGAAGTGTAACATTTAACATTGATTTTTCACTGGTCTTATACTTAAATCCAAGAATTGGCAAAAACAAAGGTTCGCCAAATAAATAGGTAAAAGTTAAGCCCGCTCTGTATGAAAACTTATTATTTACTTTTCTCATGTACATCATCATTCCTGAGTACCTATATGTGGCATCGGGTAAAGTATATTCGTCTTCGTTGGCAAATGCGTTAGCTGCAAATAAAAACGTGTTTTTAGCTGAAGTATGAAAAAGTCCAGAAAGACCAATTTTTAAATTTACAAGAGTTCTATTTAAATTTTCATGACCAAAATTCACTTTACCAATTTGAAGTGAAGGCAAAACATTGATTTGACTGTATTTTAAAACACCCTCTTTTTTTGTAAAGCTTGAATAAAGGGAATGTTTGTAGCCAATTAAAAACTTAGTGTTACTAAAATTATATTTACTATCAGTTGTTGAATCGTTGAATTTTAACTTGCTTATTGATTGAGAATTGAGCGAAATAGTTAAGTTGTTTCCCAAATATTTTTTTGATTGAGCATTTGCTCTACCAAATAAAAACAGCAAGAATGCGGTAAAAAAAAGTTGTACTTTGAAATGCAAAAATGCCTTATTTAACAAACAGTTAAATAAGGCATTTATTGAAATTTTTAAAATATTAGGCATTAATTAATTGTTTGTATGCAGTTGCATCCATTAATTCCGAAATTTCAGCTTCGTTACTTACAGTACATTTAATCATCCAACCATTTCCATAACAATCATTATTAACGTTTTCAGGAGCTGCATCTAAATCTGCATTTAACTCTAAAACTTCACCCGATAATGGCATGAATAAATCAGAAACAGTTTTAACAGCTTCTACAGTGCCAAAAACTTCGTCTTTAGCAATCGTTTTTCCTTTACTTGGAATATCTACATATACAATATCGCCTAATTCATGTTGTGCAAAATCAGTAATACCAATGTATGCTACATTGCCTTCAATTCTAACCCACTCGTGGTCTTTGGTGTATTTTAAGTTTTCTGGAAAGTTCATTTTATTTTCTAAATTTATGGTTATTTTTATGGCAGCAATTTAAGATTTACAATCAATATACAAAATCAAATTTCTATTAATTAATTGGCCAACAAAAATTATAAATTTTGCTTTATTGTTGCTAAAGCAATTACATATGAAAAAACAATATCAATCACTCAAAGAATTTTACCCTTTTTACTTGAGCCAACACCAAAATAA
>CAIUQQ010000097.1 GCA_903901345.1 uncultured Bacteroidota bacterium
CGTTGGAATTTTGGTTCAGGTTTTCCATTTACTCAAACTCAAGGATTATATGAAAAGTTAAATTTTGCAGGTGGAATTAGTGTAAATCCTTTGGTTCAGAATGGAAATTTAGGTGTTTATTATGAACAAATAAATACGGGAAGATTGCCTTATTTTCATCGATTAGATGTTTCATTGTCACGTAAAATTATTATCAGTAAAACATCGGTTTTAAATATCACGGCAGCAGCCACAAATGTTTATAACCGTGAAAATATTTTTTACTTTGATATTTTGAATTACAAACGAATTAATCAATTACCGTTTTTACCTACTTTAGGTTTCAGTTTAACTTTTTAGTTTTTTTTATTTTAAAAGTTAAGCAATTTATTTTCAATAATTTCTACACTTATTTACCTAATTTTCAAGCTTACTTGATAATTGCTTTATCAAATGTTATTTTCGCGCCACTTTTAAAAATCCTTATTGGGTTTTTATGTAATTTATTATACTAAAATGACCAAATACAAAGAATATAAAAAACTTGATTTTCCGGCTTTTGAGCAAGAAATATTAAAGTTTTGGGCCGATGAAAAAATATTTGAGAAAAGTGTTGCTAATCGTTTAAACGCTAAGCCTTTTGTTTTTTATGAAGGACCGCCAAGCGCCAATGGAATGCCAGGAATTCACCATGTTATGAGTAGGGCCATCAAAGATATTTTTTGTAGGTATAATACTTTAAAAGGTTTTCAAGTGAAACGTAAAGCTGGCTGGGACACACACGGTTTACCGGTAGAATTACAAGTTGAAAAAGCCATGGGAATTACCAAAGAAGACATTGGTAAAACCATTTCTGTGGAAGATTATAACGAAGCATGCCGCAAAGATGTAATGAAATATACCGATGTGTGGAATGAATTAACTACTAGAATTGGCTATTGGGTTGATTTGAACGATCCATACATTACCTATGAAAATAATTATATTGAAAGTTTATGGTGGTGCTTAAAGCAATTACACAACAAAGGATATTTGTACAAAGGTTATACCATTCAGCCATTTTCGCCTGCTGCTGGTACCGGTTTAAGTTCGCATGAATTAAACCAACCTGGAACTTATAAAGATGTAAAAGACATGACTGCTGTAGCCATGTTTAAGATAGTTGATAGTAATCAGACCATAGTCCATAGTTTTGGCGATGTATATTTTCTTGCATGGACTACTACTCCTTGGACTTTACCTTCCAATACTACATTGGCGGTTGGCGCTAAAATTGAATACGTTTTGGTTAAAACAATTAATCAATTTAGCCATGAAGTAATATATGTAATTTTAGCAAAAAAATTAGTTGGAAAGTACTTTAAACCTGAACAAGCAGATTTAAAATTTGAAGATTACAAAGCAGGCGATAAATTAGTTCCTTTTGAAATTATTGGTGAATATAAAGGCAAGGATTTAGCGGGAATTAAATACGAGCAATTATTGCCATTTGCACAAGTTACGGATGGTAAAAGTTTTGAAGTGATTATTGGCGATTTTGTTACCACTGAAGACGGAACAGGAATTGTTCACATTGCACCTAGTTTTGGTGCAGACGATTTTAGGGTTGCAAAGCAAAACGGTATTGGTTCACTTACATTAGTTGATAAACGCGGTAAGTTTTTGCCAGAAATAAATGATGATTTGTTCCTTTATGGCGAAGAATTTGTGAAAGAAGCTTATTTAAATGATGCGGAAAAAGCAGCAGCTTTAATTGTTCAAAAAGACAAGCTACAAAGTTTCATTAAAGATACGAGTAAATTGAATTATTTAAGTGTTGATGAACGCATTACGTTAAAACTTCAACATGAAAATAAGTTATTTAAAAAAGAAAAATACGACCATACTTATCCGCATTGTTGGAGAACAGATAAGCCAATATTATATTATCCATTAGAAAGTTGGTTTATAAAAACTACTGCTGTAAAAGATAAGTTGGTAGAAAATAATGCAAAAATAAACTGGAAGCCTGCAAGTACCGGAACAGGAAGATTTGGAAATTGGTTAGAAAACCTAGTCGATTGGAATCTTTCACGTTCACGTTATTGGGGAACTCCGCTGCCAATTTGGAGAACGGAAGATGGTTTAGAAGAAAAATGTATTGGCTCAAAAGCTGAGTTAACCGCGGAATTTGAAAAAGCAGTAAAAGCTGGATATAACGAAAATTCGAAATTCAAAGTATTGGTTGGTGAGGACATCAACCAAGGACATAATTTGGAAATTGACCTACACAAACCTTTTGTTGATGACGTAATTTTGGTTTCAGAATCTGGAAAACCGATGAAACGTGAAGCAGATTTAATAGATGTTTGGTTCGATAGCGGTGCAATGCCTTATGCCCAATGGAATTTTATGGGAAAAGATTCAACTGAGGAGGCAAAAGCGCAGTTTGAGTCGGCTTATCCTGCCGATTTTATAGCTGAAGGTGTAGACCAAACACGTGGTTGGTTTTTTACATTGCATGCGTTAGCAGTTTTATTGAACGAAAGTTCAGAAGAAATAAAAGCATTTAACAAAAAAATTAAAAATCCAGGAATTGCATTTAAAAATGTAATTGCAAATGGTTTAGTGCTTGATAAAAATGGCCAAAAAATGAGCAAGCGTTTGGGAAATGTGGTAGATCCATTTACAACAATTGCCAAATATGGAGCTGATGCAACTCGTTGGTACATGATTAGTAATAACGATCCGTGGGATAATTTAAAGTTTGATTTAGATGGAATAGGAGAAAGCCAACGTAAGTTTTTTGGAACTTTGTATAATACCTACTCATTCTTTGCTATTTATGCCAATATTGATGGATTTGTGTATGATGAAAACAATATAGTTCCAGTGAAAGAACGCACAGAATTAGACCGTTGGATTATTAGTAAATTGAACAGTTTAATAAAGTTAGTAAGCGAAAAAATGGATGATTACGACCCAACGCCAGCTGCCAGGGCAATGGAGGAATTTGTGGGCGATCATCTTTCTAATTGGTACGTACGCTTAAGCCGCAGACGGTTTTGGAAAGGCGAAATGAACGATGAGAAAAAAGCTGCTTATGAAACTTTATATGAATGTTTAGAAACGGTAAGTCAGTTAATGAGCAGTGTAGCACCATTTTTTGCTGATTGGTTATACAGAAACTTGAACGAAAGTTTATTGGAATCGGGTAAAAATACTTTACAATCGGTACATTTAACCAATTTAAAAATAGCTGATGCCAATTTAATTGATACTGTTTTAGAAGAACAAATGGATTATGCTCAACGCATTTCTTCTTTGGTATTATCTATTAGAAAAAAGGAAAATATTAAAGTACGTCAACCATTGCAGCGCATACTAATTCCGGTTATTGATCAAAAAATTAAAGATGAAATTACCCATGTTAAAGATTTTATTTTAGCCGAAGTAAATGTAAAAGAGTTAGAATATATTGATGCAATTGATAAATCAATCAAAGCAAATTTTAAAACCTTAGGAAAAAAAGTAGGTGCTAAAATGAAAGAAGTAGCAGCTGCAATTGTTTTATTTGACCAAAATAAAATAGCTGAATTAGAACAAAATGGTTTGTTGAATTTGGAAATTGAAGGAGAGAACATTGAAATTCTATTAACAGACGTTGAAATATTGTCGAAAGAAATTACTGGATTTAAGGTGGCAAATGAAGGAAAAATTACTGTTGCATTAGATATTGAAATGAGCGAAGACCTACTAAATGAAGGCATTGCGAGGGAAATAATAAGTAAGCTTCAACTATTAAGAAAAGAAAGCGGTTTATTAGTAATGGATAAAATTAATGTACAAATTGCTGACAATCTTTATACAAATGCATCTTTATCTCTATACAATTCATATATTTGCAGCGAAATTTTAGCGAATTCTGTTCAAGTTGTTGATAATGTAGTAGATGGAATTGATATAGAAGTAAACGAAAACTTGGTAAATGTAAAAATAAATAAAGCTTAAGTTATGGCGAAGAAAGTTGTAAAAAAAGTTGCTGCAAAAAAAGCAGTGGTAAAAGTAGTAAATAAAGTAATAGCGAAAAAAGCGATTGCGAAAAAAGTTACACCTGCAAAGAAGTCAACTCCTATTAAAAAAGTAGCGAAAAAAGTTATTGCTAAATCAATTGCAAAAGCAGCTCCTAAAAAGGCAGTTAAAGTAATTGCTAAAAAAGCATTGCCAGTAAAAGTAGCTAAAAAAGCAACTAATATAATTGCAAAAGCAGCTCCTAAAAAGGCAGTTAAAGTAATTGCTAAAAAAGCATTACCAGTAAAAGTAGCGAAAAAAGTTATTGCTAAATCAATTGCAAAAGCAGCTCCTAAAAAGGCAGTTAAAGTAATTGCTAAAAAAGC
>CAIUQQ010000098.1 GCA_903901345.1 uncultured Bacteroidota bacterium
ACAGAAATAATATATATAATTTAAAAATATATGAAAAAAATAGCTGTGTTTACATCAGGTGGCGATTCACCTGGAATGAATGCTTGTATCAGGGCAGCAGTAAGAACTGCCATTTATAATCAAGTAGAAGTAGTAGGAATAATGCAAGGCTACAAAGGAATGATTGAAGGTGGAGAGAATTTTATTCCGCTAACTTCTCGTTCCGTTGGAAATATTATTCAACGAGGTGGAACCATTTTAAAAACTTCGCGTAGCAAAGCATTCATGACTCCAGAAGGACGAAAAATAGCTTATGATAATTTAATGGCGCAAGGAATTGAGGGTATCATTTGTATTGGTGGAAATGGAACTTTTACAGGCGCTGAAATATTTTATAACGAATATAAAATTCCTTCCATTGGCGCGCCAGGAACTATTGACAATGATTTATATGGAACCGATTTAACCATTGGTTTTGATACCGCAATTAATACTGCAGTAAATGCCATAGATAAAATTAGAGATACCGCTGATTCACATGGACGTGTATTTTTTGTAGAAGTAATGGGCCGAGATTCCGGTTTTATTGCGCTAGCATCAACCATAGCAGGAGGAGCAGAAATTGCTTTACTTCCAGAAATTAAAGAAGATTACACCGAAATATTCGAGTTTTTTAAAGGAATTAATAACAGTAAAAAATCGTTTACAATTGCAATAGTTGCAGAAGGAAATGATGAAGGTGGTTCAATGGCAATAGTTGAAAAAATAAAAAAAGAAATCCCTGATTTTGACCCTCGAATTGTAATATTAGGACATATTCAAAGAGGTGGTTCTCCTACAGCATACGACAGAGTTTTAGCTTCTCGCCTAGGAAATGGTGCGGTAGAAGCATTATTAGCAGGAAGAAAAAATGAAATGGTGGGTTTAGTAAATAACCAAGTGGTTTTAACCAGTTTTCACGATTCTATCTATGCTAAAAAAGATTTAAATCCGGGATTGCTGAAGCTAATTGATATTTTTAATTGCTAAAACCGGTCGTTGAGCTTGTCGAAACGTAACTCCCGTCAGACGCATAATAAGCTTTTGTGTGGGATGCGTCAGACGGTTTCAATACTTTTACATTGTTGGTGCCCTTTCGCTAAAACAAAAATGGGCAATTTTTAACTACCGTCAGACGCATAATAAGCTTTTGTGTGGGGTGCTTCAGACGGTTAAAAAACTTTTACAATGTTGGTGCCCTTTCGCTAAAACAAAAATGGGCAATTTTTAACTCCCGTCAGACGCATAATAAGCTTTTGTGTGGGATGCTTCAGACGGTTAAAAAAAAATTTGTAATCTATTAATCTTCCTGAATACTTGCTCGTTTAAGTCTATCATTAATGGCATAACCTAAACCTATATTCGGGAATATTTCGGCTAAAATAACAGCTACATCTAGCTCATCAACATGTCGCATGGCAGCAAATAAATTACTTGCCGCTTCATTTAAATCTTTTGTTTTGGAAAGTATAAATTGATGGGCAATGGGCACATCAGCAAATGAATCGGAAAACGAAATGACTCCTACCCTATTTTTATCAAATAATTGAATGCTTTCACTTAAATTTTCTACTATTTTTAATGGGTGAACAGGTGCATAGTGTTTGGTTAACATGCCTGGGGCAACTATTTTATCGTTGCTAGAACTGGTAGCAAGTTTTTTGTTTAAAACTTCTTCAATGACTTCAATGGCTAATCCACCAAAACGAAGTATTTTAGGTTCATTTTCTAAAAATGAAATAATGGTTGATTCCACTCCTACTTTGCAAATTCCACCATCTAGGATATAATCAATTTTATTTCCCAATTGTTGTTCAACATGTATAGCGGAAGTTGGACTTATAAATCCACTTGGATTTGCACTGGGTGCGGCCAAAGGAAAATTAAGTTTTGATAACAATGCTAATGTAATAGGATGATTGGGAACTCTTATTGCAACAGCACCCGTTCCGGCAGTAACTATTTCAGGTATTTTGTTATTAGCAGGAATGATAAAAGTAATAGGACCTGGCCAAAAATGTTGTGCTAAAAACTTTACGTCTGCGGGAATTGATAAACCCCATTCTTCAAAACGTTCAATGCGGTTACTGTGAATAATAAGCGGATTGAATTGAGGTCGGTTTTTTGTTTTATAAATGTTTAAAACTGCATTTTCGTTAAATGCATTAGCAGCCAATCCATAAACCGTTTCGGTAGGAATGGCTACTAATTTATTGCTATTTAAAAGTTCAATAGCGTAAGGTATATTATTTCCAATTGACAATTTTTAAAACAAACCGTTAAGTTCAGCTTGAATTTTATCAATTACTTTTCCTAAATCTTCCGGACGTTCAGCAAAATTCAAATCATCAACTTCAATGATTAAATGGCGTGGTTTATAAGAACTTATCCATGCTTCATAACGTTCGTTTAAGCGTTTTAAATAATCTAAACGAATGCTTTCTTCATAATCTCTTCCACGTTTTTGAATATTATTAACCAAAGAAGGAATTGATGCACGTAAGTAAATCATCAAATCAGGTGGTTTAATGGTGTGATTCAAAGAATCAAACATTTTTTGATAAGTTTCAAAATCGCGGGTACTCATTAAGCCCATTGAATGAAGATTAGGTGCAAAAATATTTGCATCTTCATAAATAGTTCTATCTTGAATGATATTTTTTTTACCTTTTTGTAATTGTAAAATAGTTCCGTAGCGGCTATTTAAAAAATAAATTTGAAGGTTAAAACTCCATCTTTGCATGTCTTCATAAAAATCAGATATGTAAGGATTATCCTCTACATCTTCATAATGAGGTTCATAGTTGTAGTGTTTACTTAAAAGTGTAGTAAGTGTAGTTTTTCCCGATCCAATATTTCCTGCTATTGCTAAATGCATATTACTATTTTATTATGCTACGATTTTAGTGCTTTAAAAACAAACGATTTAAACACTGTTTCAACATTTTTGGATTTTGTTGGTATAGTTATTGAAAACTAAGCGATAGTAACACCATAAAATTTATTACTTTGCGCAACATTTTTAAAATGAAGAAACTTCACCAACTAATAATAAGCAGCTTCTTTCGCACATTTTTACCAACTATAGTGGTGGTAATGTTTATTTTGCTTATGCAATTCATTTGGCTTTATGTTGATGAATTAGTAGGCAAAGGCTTAGAATGGCATGTAATAGCAGAACTACTTTTTTATTGGTCAGCATCATTAATACCGCAAGCCTTGCCTTTGGCAGTATTATTGGCTTCCATTATGACATTTGGGAATTTGGGAGAAACCTATGAATTAGTAGCTGCAAAAGCCGCGGGTGTTTCCATTTGGAAAATGTTTAAACCCATGTATTTTGTAATGTTTGGAATTTCTTTATTCGGAATTTTTGTTTCTAATATACTTATTCCTGTTGCTAACTTAAAAAGCCGTGCGCTTTTATACGATGTAAGAGAAAAAAAACCGGCTTTAGCCATTACCGAAGGTGTTTTTTACAGTGGTATTCAAGGAATAACCATAAGGGTTGGTAAAAAAGACAAGAAAACCCAAGAAATGCAGGATATTATTATTTATGATAAACGTGCAAACACGGCACATTCTACTGTTATTTCGGCTAAAAAAGGAACCATGAGTTTAAGTAACGATGGCAGATTTTTGTTTTTTACTTTATTTGATGGAGCAAGGTATGAGGAAATGGAAACGCAAAAAAATTACTACAACACTTTCCCTCATTCCAGCACTTATTTTTCGCAAGAAAAAATTATGTTTGACTTAACGGTTTTTAACTTCAACCGAACCGATGAAGATTTATTTAAGCATAATTATGAAATGTTAAATGTAGTTCAACTTCAATATTATAGTGATTCTATGAAACGTTTAAAATACATAAAAGCATTGGAATTAAAGTCGTTTGTTAGGCCATATTATTTCTTTTTAAAGCGAGATACTACTCAAAAAAATTATACTCTTAGTTTAAGAGATTCAGTAAAAACCATGACTGATTTGTTTCAAAAAGGTTATAGAGATAATATTTTAAATAATGCTGAAAGCAATACTAGAACCGTTAAAAACGTAATCTCCTATTCCTTAACAGAACGAAACGATATTAAAAAAAGTGCTGCGAGGTACGACATTGAATGGCACAAAAAATTTGTATTGGCAATAGCCTGTATCATTATGTTTTTTATTGGCGCGCCACTTGGTTCTATTATTAGAAAAGGTGGATTTGGATTGCCAGTGGTGGTATCTATTTTATTGTATTTATCGTACCATATTATTTCACTATCGGGCGAAAAAGCTGCTAAAACATTGGCATGGACGCCTTTTCTTGGAATATGGATTGGCATTATGGTATTAACACCTTTAGGATTTTTTCTTACCTATCAAGCTAGTAACGACAGTTCACTTTTTAACAAAGCAGTTTGGGTAAATATTTTTAAACGATTTACTCAAAAAAATAAAAAATAAAATGAATATTTTACAAATAACTCCACGCTTTCCTTGGCCTTTAAAAGATGGTGGAGCACTCTGTTATTTTAACTACGCAAAAGGTTATGGCGATGCCGGAAACGATTTAACAATTGCTTCATTAAATACCTCAAAACATTTTGTAAATTACGATGAACTTCCTGCTCACGTAAAGGCTTTAGGCGATATTCATTTAACTTATGTCGACAATCAACTGAAACCAATTGATGCATTTTTAAATTTATTCTCCAAGGAATCGTATCATGTAAAACGATTTATAAGCAAGGATTTTGAAAATCAATTGATAGAAATTTGCAAAGAAAAAACTTTTGATGTAGTGGTTTTTGAAACCATTTTTGTAGCACCTTATTTAGACATTATAAGAAAACACAGCAAGGCAATTTGTATTTTAAGACAGCATAATGTAGAGTATCAAATATGGGAATCGTTGGCATTTTTAGAATCTAATATTATTAAAAAATGGTATTTAAATTTATTAGCAGACCGTTTACATAATTACGAAATAAAACAGCTTAATAATTTTGATGGCATAGCTGCCATTACCAAAAACGATGCAGCAACTTTTGAAAAAAGTGGTTGTACAAAACCTATTCATGTTTCGCCTTTTGGAATAAATTTAGACAAATTGATTATAGACAATACCAACCTTGAAATGCCAAGTTTATTTCACATTGGTTCTATGGATTGGATGCCAAATCAGGAGGCTATGAAATGGTTTATTGACAATGTTTGGTACGACCTAAATATTGAATTTCCACAGCTTAAATTTTACATTGCGGGACGCAATATTCCAACATCTTTTTTTGATTATAACAATCAAAATCACATAGCGGTTTTAGGTGAAATAGAAGATGGAATTAGCTTTATGAACGAAAAAGCAATCATGGTAGTTCCATTGTTTTCGGGTAGTGGAATCAGGGTAAAAATATTAGAAGGAATGGGTTTGGGTAAATGTATTATTTCTACTCCGTTGGGCGCTCAGGGAATAGAAGCTATAAATGGAGAACATCTATTAATAGCCGAAACAGCAAAAGATTTTATAAAAATAATTAGCGAGCTTATCAATAACCCAAGTGAAATTATTAGAATTGGAAAAAATGCACGCAGGCTTGTAAAAGAAAAATACGATAACAAAAAGATTGTTGCTGATACCTTGGAATTTTATGAAAGTTTATGAAGTTTACAATAGTTTCGCCTCTACGAGGCTTTGTAGCAAGTTTATTCTGCGATTTTCTGCGCCATCTGCGGGATATTATTTTAAACATTGATGAGGACAACAACCGAGGACAAAAAGGATGGCTTTTTGCTAATGAGGTATCG
>CAIUQQ010000099.1 GCA_903901345.1 uncultured Bacteroidota bacterium
AATTTCTCATTCAAAACTTAAATAATATTTATAAACTAAAGTGTTCCTCTTCGTGCTTGTTCTGCTTCTATTGATTCGAACAACGCTTGGAAGTTTCCTTTGCCAAAACTTTTGGCACCTTTTCTTTGAATAATTTCAAAAAACAAAGTGGGTCTATCTTCTACAGGCTTGGTAAATATTTGAAGTAAATAACCATCTTCATCTCTATCTACCATTATACCCCATTTTTTTAATTCATTTAAGTCCTCAGAAATAACTCCTACTCTATCTGCTACGGTATCATAATAAGTACCGGGAACATATAAAAATTCAACACCTCGTTTGCGCATTTCAGAAATTGTAAAAACTATATCATCTGTAGCTACAGCAATATGTTGGCAGCCTGCACCTTTATAGAAATCTAAATATTCTTCTACTTGACTTTTCTTTTTACCAATAGCTGGTTCATTGATAGGAAATTTAATATATCCATTTCCGTTACTCATTACTTTGCTCATTAAAGCGGTAAAATCAGTAGAAATATCTTTGTCGTCAAAAGTAATTAAATTAGCAAAACCCATTGCGTTAGCATAAAAATCCGACCATTTATTCATGTCGCCCATATGCACATTCCCAACCATGTGATCAATGTATTTTAAACCACAAGTTCCAGGTTCATATCCAGTTACTAATGACTCATAACCTGGCAAAAACACACCATTATAATCTTTTCGTTCCACAAATACGTGAACAGTATCGCCATAAGTATGAATTCCACTCATGCGAACTTTACCATTTTTATCTTCAATAGTTTGTGGCTGCATATATGGTTTTGCTCCACGTTTGGTAGTTTGTTCAAATGCATCATAAGCATCATTTACCCATAAGGCTATCACTTTTACACCATCGCCATGTAACTTTAAATGCGTTGCAATGTCACTATCTACATCAAATGGAGTTGTTAGCACTAATCTAATTTTCCCTTGCTGAAGTACATAGGAAGTTCTGTCTTTTAAACCAGTTTCTAGCCCTGCGTATGCCAAGTCTTTAAAGCCAAAAGCAGTTTTATAAAAATGGGCTGCTTGTTTTGCATTACCAACATATAATTCTACATAATCAGTACCATTTATTGGTAAAAAATCTTGTGCCTTATCAAATATTTTATCAGTTGAATAATTAAAGTTTTCAACTTTAGTTAAGTCGGTCATAATTTTTATTTTTTATAAAATGTCTTTATATTTTTTTGAAGTAATTTTTAAATCCAGCTTTGGTAATAATCTGCTACTTCCAATTCCATTGCTTCTTTTGTAATTTTTACTGGATTAAATGGATCAATCATCACTGCTAATTCATTAGTAGCTGTTTTGCCAATACTTCTTTCTATAGCTCCAGGATGCGGCCCGTGTGGAAGTCCACCTGGATGTAAAGTAATTTGTCCTTTTTGAATATTATTTCTACTCATAAAATCGCCATCTACATAATATAATAACTCATCGCTATCTACATTACTATGATGGTAAGGAGCAGGAATAGCCTGAGGGTGATAATCGTAAAGACGAGGAACAAATGAACAAATTACAAAGTTTTTTCCTTGAAAATTCTGATGAATTGGAGGTGGCATATGAATACGACCTGTTATTGGTTCAAAATTAAAAATGGAAAAAGCATAAGGATTACAACACCCATCCCAACCTATTAAATCAAAAGGATGTGTTTCATAAACATAAGGATAAATCAATCCTCTTTTTTTTATTTTTATCAAAAAATCGCCTTCTTCATCATGGGTTTCCATGTTTTGTGGAGTTCTAAAATCTCGTTCACAAAAAGGAGAATTTTCCATGTATTGACCATATTTATTCCTATATCTTTCAGGAGTTTCTATTGGCCCATGTGATTCAACTATTAGCAATCTATTTGCTTTTGTAGTAAAATTAATTTGGTAAACGGTACCTCTAGGAATAATTAAATAATCGCCATAAGCAAAATCAATATTCCCATACATGGTTTTTAAAACGCCATTGCCCTCATGAATAAATATCATTTCATCGGCATCCGCATTTTTATAAAAATAGTTTTGTGTTCCTTCTATTGGCGCAGCAACACCAATAGTCATGTCATCATTAAAAAACAATGTTTTTCTGCTCTCTAAATAGTCATTTACGGCAGGCGCTTTATAACCCATATAACTCCTGTTTTGCAAATTGTCTTCTATTGCAACTTCAGGGCGAACAGAATAAGGTTTTCCTTTTTCTTTAACTCTTGTTGGTAAATTAACATGATAAACCAAAGATGAAACACCCGAAAAACCTTCAGTACCAAAAAGCTCTTCGTGGTACAATTCTCCATTGGGTTGGCGGAATACAATATGTCGTTTTTCGGGTATTAATCCTACTTGTTTATATAAGGGCATGAGTATAATATTTACGGTTGTAAAATTATTTTTTAACACGCCTTTTATAAACCACCACAGTCAATAAGGAAGATGACTTATATTGGCAAAAAATCAAACTGTTTTCATTTAAATCATTAGGAATGCTTGGTTTATTTATCAATTTAATTTGTGAAAATCATCTTCCAAAATGGCATATTCAAAATTATCGAACCATTTACCTCTAATTGGTAAAATTTTTCTACAATATCCTTCTCTTAAAAATCCTGATTTTTCTAAAACTTTTGCTGAAGCAATATTCTCGGTGGCACATCCAGCTGTTATTCTGTGTAATTTTAACTGATTAAAACAAAAATCTAAAACAACTTTCAAAGCCTCTGTTGCAATTCCTTTTCTCCAATATTTGGGAAATATTTTATAACTTATTTCAGCATTGAAATATTTAGGTTTTCCTAAATTGATTATAATTAAACCCAAAAATTCTTGCATTAAATTTTCAATAATAAAAATGTATTTTTTACAAGGAATTTCCGATTGAAATGTTAACCATTCTAACACCAAATCTTCCGTTTCTTTTATAGAACTTGGAATCCCCGATGTATTGAACTCATCAATTTCGGTTAAACAATGTAATGTATGAATAATTTTAAAATCCGAAAAAATTACTGGCCTTAAACAAATACGTTCTGTTTTTAGTATCACTATTCGAATTTTAGTAAATAATTTTTTAGTTGATATTCAAGTAACTTATATGTAAAACTACCTGATAAAACGAAGCCTCTCCCCTTTTTTGCTTTCATCAAAAACTCCATTTTGATAAGTTAAATGCCCACTTACAATGGTAGTATCAATACTTGCTTTAAAAGTATAACCTTCAAAAGGACTCCAGTTGCATTTATATAAAATATTATCTTTATTAACTGTTTGCGGCTTGTTCATGTCCACCAAAACCAAATCTGCCCAAAAACCTTCGCGAATAAATCCTCTTCTATCTATGTCAAACAAAATAGCTGGGTTATGACACATTTTTTGAACTACATTTTCTAAAGTTATTTTTCCTTGTAAATGGCTTTCAATCATAGCTTGTAAACTATGCTGAATTAGCGGACCACCACTTGGAGCATTGATATAAGCTTGTTCTTTTTCGGCTATAGTATGTGGCGCATGATCAGTAGCAATTACATCAATTCTTCCATCGTTTACAGCTTGCCAAATAGCAGCCCTGTCTTCTGCAGTTTTAACCGCAGGATTCCATTTTATATAATTCCCTTTGGTAGCATAATCTTCATCGCTGAACCATAAATGGTGCACACAAGCTTCGGCTGTAATTCGTTTTTCACTCAAAGGAATATTGTTTTCAAATAAATCTAATTCCTCTTTGGTGCTAATATGTAAAACATGTAAACGTGTATTGTATTTTTTAGCTAAAGCAACAGCAAAGCTAGATGATTGATAACATGCCTCTCTGCTTCTAATCAAAGGATGTTGAATTACAGATAAGTTATCGCCAAATTCTGCTTTGAATTTAGTCGTATTTTCTTTAATTAAAGGATCATATTCGCAGTGTGTTGCAATCAAAGTTTTCACTTGGCTAAATATGTTTTCTAATGCAATTGGATCATCAACCAACATATCACCTGTGCTGCTACCCATAAATATTTTTACACCACAAACTGCACTTTCATCTACCTTCAACAATTCATTTAAATTGGTATTTGTAGTACCCATATAAAATGAATAATTAGCCAATGAAACTTCACTTGCCCTGGTATATTTTTGTTCTAATAATTCAATGGTTGTAGCACTCGGAATAGTGTTTGGCATTTCCATATAACTAGTACATCCACCAGCTACAGCTGCTTTTGCTTCAGTATATAATTCGCCTTTATGGGTTAGACCAGGTTCTCTAAAATGTACTTGATCATCTATGACACCTGGCAATAAATATTTTCCATAAGCATCTATTACCACATCAGCTTTGATGGCAATGGCATTGGTGTCTATTTTTTCAATGAAGCCATTTTTAATGAGCACATCTGCACCAAATATTTTACCTTCATTAACTAATGTAGCGTTTTTTATAAGTATTGTTTGCATGGTATTTACACTATTTAATCTATAGTCGCTATAACCTTTAACTCAATGGCAATGGGCGTTGGCAAGCAAATAATTTGTATGGTAGTTCTGCAAGGTTGACTATCTTTAAAATACTCAGCCCAAAGTTGATTGTAAGTTTTAAAATCATCTTTCATATTGGTTAAAAATACTGTTACATCCACTATTTTATCCCAACTACTGCCAGCATCTTCCAATATATATTTGATGTTTTGAAACACAGAATGGCATTGCGTAGCAATATCATAACTTACAATTTCACCTTGTTCATTTAACTCTACTCCAGGAATTTTTTTTGTGCCTTTTTCTCTTGGCCCAACTCCAGAAAGAAATAATAAATTACCTACTCGTTTTGCATGTGGATATAAACCTACAGGTTCTGGTGCTTTTGATGAATGTATATCTGCCATTTTTGTTGATTTGTTGATTTGTTGATTTGTTGCTAATTGCACATTGCTCACATTCCGCATTTTTGGCACTTCGGAATTCGCACTTTTTCTACTTCCACTCCAAAGTTTCAATTAAACGAAGCATGTCTTTTTTCAAATACGCTAAAACTGGTGCAATAGAATCTTGATTGGTAACAGCGTTAAAATAAAGCGAACCGCGTAAAAAATGTTTGGTACTATCAGTTATATAAAATTGAGCATTGGTGGCGGTATTTCCGTCTAGCTCATAAAAAATACCATATTTCCCTGGTCTTGAAATATAATTTTCAAAAATTTCATCCGCTTTCATGGTGTGTTTATACACCATTGTTCTGCTGTCGTTTAGTAATTTAAAAAGCGTATCTCGATTAGCTATGTTTTTATAGCTTAAATGCAAAGTAGCATGAAAAGGTTTGTATTCTACATTGAACCAGCAAGGTTCAGCATTTGTATATTTATCTAATTCTACGGTAGCATATTCAGGAACATCCATGCTGTAACTGCAAGGATTTTCGGAACGATAATAACTTTTTTTAGGCAAATCAATTCGTTGATATCCTCTTGGTTTTGGAATTATAGCTTCTTCACTGCAAGCGCCAAAAATGATTATAATTAAAACTATAAAAAATCTTTTATCCATTATCTATCAATTGCTATTTTCACTCTTTTTATTCTGCGTTTATCAACCGCTTCAATTTTAAAAGTCAAATTTTGAAACTTAATTTCTTGATTTTGTTTTGGCATATTTTCATTTAACTCTAGAATTAAACCTGCTAAAGTATCAGCTTCATTTCTTACGTCATCAAATAAATCTTGCTCCATTTCTATGTATTTGCAAACATCGTTAATGAGCATTTTTGCTTCAAAAACAAATGTGTTATCATCTAATTTGCTATAATAAATTTCATCTTCATCAAACTCATCATTTATTTCACCAAAAACTTCTTCTAAAATATCTTCCATGGTAACCAAACCACTGGTTCCGCCAAACTCATCTACCACTATTGCCATGTGAGTTCTTTTGTTTTGAAAGTCTTTTAGTAAATCATCTATTTTTTTAGATTCAGGAACATAAAAAGCTTTTCTAGCTAAACCTTGCCATTTAAAATCAGCGCTTTCATGAATATGTGGCAATATATCTTTAATGGAAATTACTCCTTTTATTTCATCTAAACTTTCATTGTAAACAGGAATCCGTGAATAGCCTAATTCATCAATTAATTGAAGCAATTCAGTAAAATTACTTTCTATGTCAATGGCAGCAATATCTGGCCTTTGGCACATAATTTCAGTAACATTAGTATTTACAAAATTTACAATCCCTTTTAGTATTGATTTTTCTTGTTTTGGAGCATCACTTTCTGTGGTAATATCTATGGCGTGACTTAGTTCGTCTACGCTTAAAATATGACCACGCTTGGTAACACGTTTATCAATAATGGAAGTAGAATTTTCTAAAACATAAACCAACGGACGGAATAATTTATACATATAAAACATAAAAACTGCCACCCAAGCCGAAACCTTTACATTGTTTTGAACAGCATATATTTTGGGAATTACTTCACCAAATAATACAATCATAAAAGTTACAAAAACTACTTCTATTAAAAAACCAAATAATGGATTGTTTTCAAAGTCGAAAATGGTAGTTAACAAAACCGTTGAAACCATTACCATTGCTACATTTATAAAGGTATTTCCAATTAAAATGGTAGCTAATAATTTTTTGGGATTACTTATTAAATATTTGATTGCTTTAGAGGTACTAGAGGCATCATTTGTTAGTTCTTCAATTTGTGTTTTGTTCAACGAAAACAAAGCATTTTCAGATCCAGAAAATAATGCTGAAGACAAAATAAACAAAACAATTGATATAACGCTTCCAAAAATAGAAGGCCAATCAGCTATTTGTAAATTTGAATTAATATATGATAATGTGATGAATTGTAAATTAAGCGGAGGTTCCATTAATTGAATTTTATTTTTTGCAATTATAAATAAAATTTATTTCCAATTTCATCTAATTTATTTCAAAAAAA
>CAIUQQ010000100.1 GCA_903901345.1 uncultured Bacteroidota bacterium
CGAAACCGTATGAAATTATTAAAACATATTTACAAATAATTGCTTTATTTTGTCGAATAAAAAAGGAAGCAGTTATTGCTATAAAATGAAGATTTTAATACTGGAAGACGACTTTACTTTATCTAAAGAAATAAAACAATTTCTTGAATCAAAATTATTTGAATGTGATGCCGTTTACGATGGAATTTTGTTGTTTAAACAAACACAATTAAGCAAATATGATTTGTTTATTTTGGATATAAATGTACCCGGAATGAATGGTTTTGAAGTTTGTAAAAAAATTAGAATAACTGATAAAGAAACGCCCATTTTAGTACTAACCGCCTTTGGTGAAATAAGTGATAAAGTTACTGCTTTTAATAATGGAGCAGATGATTATTTAGTAAAACCTTTTCATTTTGACGAATTATTTATTCGTATTTCTGCTTTGCTACGCAGAAAAAATAATCCTCAACTTACTGATGAAAAAATAAAAATTGCCGATCTAGAAATTAACTTAACTGAATCAATTGTAAAGCGAAATAATTTAGAAATTATTCTTTCGCCAAAAGAATATCAACTATTGATTTTATTGGCTAAAGCCAAAGGAAAATCTGTTTCAAAACAAGTAATTGCCGACACTATTTGGGAGTATAATATAGAAACTAATTTTAATACGATTGAGGTTTATATCAATTTTTTACGCAAAAAAATTGACAAAGATTTTGATGTAAAATTAATTCATACTAGAACAGGTTTTGGCTATTTTTTAAAGGCGGATTAACATGACACTTAAAAAGAAAATTGCCATTTATAGCAGCTTGTTTTTCTCCATTATTTTTGGATTGACTTCTATATTGGTTTATGTACAGTTTTCAAATTTTAGAGAAGAAGAATTTAAAGAACATTTAGAAGAAAAAGCGCTTACTTCTATCAATTTAATGGTAGAAGTTCAAAAAGTTGACAAACAATTATTGCAGTTAATTGATAAGAATTCTATCCATAAACTTTTTAACGAAAAGACACTTATTTTTAACGATAGTTTTCAGCTTATTTACAGCAGTGTTGACGATGTTGTAATTCATTGGACTGTTGATGATTTGCGAAAGCTAAAAAAAGACAAATCGTTTTTTAAATCAGATGGCGTCTATGAGATTTTTGGTATTTATTATGAAACAAAAAATGCAAATTATTATACGCTTATTTCAGCTGAAGATAAATATGGAAACCGGAAACTTCAGTTTTTAAGTATAATTTTACTGGTAACTTTTTTAATTGCAACGGTATTAGTTTGGTTGGCATCGTTTAATTTTACTCGTAAACTAATGTTACCTCTCGATACATTTCAAAAGAAAATTACTAATATTAGTTTAAATAATTTAACTGAAAGGTTTACTGAAAATAATAAAAAAGATGAAATAAATTTGATAGCAAAGGCATTTAATCAAATGATGTTTAGGATTGAAAAATCTTACAAAATACAACAAGAATTTACAGCCAATGCATCGCATGAATTACGTACGCCAATAGCTAGAATCATTACGCAGTTAGAGAATTTAGAGCAATTTGAAAAGCATTCGGATGAGACAAAAAAATATTTGCTAAGTTTAAAAAATGACGCTAGTCAAATGGCAGATTTAGTTACTTCTTTATTACTACTTTCAAAGGTTTCTGACACTGAAATTGAATTATTGCAAGGCAAAAAAAGATTAGATGAAATTATTTTTGATGCCATTTCAATTGTTAAAAAAAGCCATGCAGATTTTCATTCAAGTTTTGAGTTAATAGAAAATCCATTATTTGAGTATAAATTAGAAATTGCTTGTAATGAAACTTTATTGACAATTGCTTTTGTAAATTTATTCAAAAATGCTTGTCTATATTCTACCGATAAAAAGGCAATTATTCAAATAAATCATCCCAATAATGACCAATTAATTGTTAGCATAAAAAACAATGGCGATGTGTTAAATAATGAAGAGCAAGAAATTCTTTTTCAAGCATTTATGCGGGGCAAAAACTCATTGAATAAACCTGGATCGGGCTTAGGTTTACGTATAGCTCAGCGAATTTTTAAATACCATAAGGCACAGCTTAATTATTCTGTAAATGCGAACAATTTAAACAAGTTCGAAATTATTTTTGTGCTTTAAGCTATTTTTAAGTATTGACTTAAGCATAATTTAAGTACTTGATTTCATCTTTGCCCAATAATTAAAGGTATTTAAATGAAAAATGTTGTTCTAATTTGCTTTTGTTTTTTTCTTACTAAAACCAATGCACAACAAACTTTTACTATTGAAGAATGTGAAAATCAATTCACAAAAAATAACTTACTTTTAGTAGCCGCGCAATTCAATGTTGATGCTTCAAAAGCAGCAATAATTCAAGCTAAAACATGGGATAATCCTTATTTTTCTGGTGAATTTAATTTATATAATCCCAATAATCAGCAGTATTTTTATGCGGGAAATAGTGGTCAAAAAGCATTTGCTATTCAACAACTCATTTATTTAAGTGGAAAAAAGCACAATGAAATTGCTTTAGCAAAAACAAATAATGAAATAGCTACACTGCAATTTGAAGATGCACTTAGAAATTTAAAAGCTGCTCTCAAACAAAGTTTTTACATTATTTATTTTAACACAAAAAAAATAGAAATATCCGATAAACAGCTATCAAATTTAGATTCTTTGATTCATGCTTATGGCATTCAAACCGAAAAAGGAAATGTGGCAATGAAAGATTTGGTGCGGTTACAATCACTATATTTTAGTTTAAAAAACGACAAAACTTTATTGGTTCAAAGCTTAATGGAAGAGCAACAAAAGTTGAAATCATTAACAGGAACAAGTGTTAATATTATTCCTCAAGTTAGTAATTTAAACAATTATTATTCTCCCGAATTTATTAAAAAATTATCAATAGACTCTTTATCGAAATTAGCCATGAATAATCGTCCAGATTTTATCATTGCCACTAAAAATATTGCTGCTAGTGAATGGGCATTAAAATGGCAAAAAGACATTGCAAAACCTGATTTAACCTTAGGTGCTGCCTACGATCAAAGAGGCGGAGCTTTTAACAATCAAACCAATATTACGTTTGGAATGCCGCTGCCAATGTGGAATAAAAATAAAGGCAATATAAAGATTGCAGAAATTCAATTAAAGCAATCAAAAGTAATGGAAAATTTTATTGCATTGCAATTGAAAAACGAAGTAAATACGTATTATCAAAAGTGGTTAGAAGCATCAATAAATTATCAATATTTAGCCAATTCAAATACCGAAAGTTTTGAGTTAGTTTATCAAGGAGTAATTAATAATTTTAGAAAAAAAAATATTACCATTTTAGAATTTACTGATTTTATGGAAAGCTATAACCAAAGCATTCAAAACTTTAATGAAATCAGCAAAACACTCATTCTTTCGTGCGAAGATTTAAACAAAACCATTAACAAAAAAATATTTTAACATGTTCAATAAATCAATATTATTCTTCACAAGTTTTTGCATAATTACATTTTTAGCTTGTAATGAAAAAAAGAAAAATGCTGAAACAGCACAAGCATTTGTATTAAGTGATGTTATGTTAACCTCTACTGCTACTGCCATTGCCACCACATCGCCATTAAAAAACGAAATATCTTTTTATGGAAAAATAACTGCAGATAACAATAAAATGATAGACATATATCCAATTGTGGGTGGAAACGTAACTAAGGTTTATGTGGAGTTAGGTGACTATGTAATAAAAGGACAAATTTTAGCAACTATTCAAAGTACTGAAGTTGCAAGTTTTGAGAAAGATTTAGACGATGCAGGAAACGATGTAATTGTAAATAAAAATAACTTAAAAGTAGCACAAGAACTTTTTGAGGGAAAATTAACATCAGAACGGGATGTAATAGAAGCAAAAAGTCATTTGGATAAAGCACAATCACAGTTAAAACGAATATTAGAAACTTATAAAATTTACAACTTAAAAAAAGGGGCTATTTATGAAGTTCGTTCACCACTAACAGGATTTATTTTGCAAAAAAACATTAACCAAGACATGCTTTTGCGTAACGATATTAGTGACAATATTTTTGACATTGCCGAAATAGATGAAGTATGGGCAATAGCCAACGTAAACGAAAGTGATATTAACCAAGTAAAGCTAGGAATAGCTGCTGCTGTTACTACTTTAAGTTATCCTGATAAAGTTTTTAAAGGCAAAGTAGATAAAATATTTAACATCATTGATCCTGAAACAAAGGCCATGAAAGTGAAAATAATTTTGAAAAATGATAGTTTTTTATTGAAACCAGAAATGCGTGCAAACATCAAATTATCATACACTGAAAACAATATGCAAATGATAAATATTCCTTCGGAAGCAGTAATTTTTGATAAAAGTAAAAACTTTGTGATGATATTTAAAGACAGAAATAATATTGAAACCAGGCAAGTAGAAGTATTTAGACAAATTGGTAACACCACTTATATTTCATCAGGACTAAAAGATGGCGAAAAAGTAATGTCCAAAAATCAGTTATTGGTTTATGATGCGCTTAATGATTAATGAAATGGCAATTTATGAATCAATATTGTTTTTAAAAAAGAAGAAACATATAGACAAGCTCAATGTCCTTGGTCGTTGAGTTTTTCAAAATGAATTTCAAATAGAAATACTTAAATAAACTACACTGAATAATTATAATAAAAAATAATTCATAACACATCATTTATAATTCATCAATATTTTGAATAAAGTAATAAAAAATATCATCGCATTTTCGTTAAAGAATAAACCCTTTACATTTTTTTGGGTTATTCTTTTGGTAATTTCTGGAATAGTAGCATTTAAAAATATGCCTATTGAAGCCTTTCCCGATGTTACCAATACACAAATAATTATTGTTACAGAATGGAACGGTAGAAGTGCCGAAGAAATTGAACGATTTGTAACCACGCCCATTGAAATTGCCATGAACTCGGTTCAAAAGAAAACCAGCGTTCGTAGCATTACCATGTTTGGTTTGTCGGTTATAAAAATAATTTTTGACGATGATGTTGAAGATTTTTTTGCAAGGCAGCAAGTCAATAATCAATTAAGAACCATTTCACTTCCCGATGGTGTAGAACCCGATGTTCAGCCGCCTTATGGTCCAACTGGTGAGGTGTTTCGTTATACTTTAAAAAGCGTTAAACGTGATTCAAGAGAATTATTAACCATTCAAAACTGGGTAATAGATAGACAGCTTCGATCTATTTCTGGTGTGGCTGATTTAGTGGCTTTTGGTGGCCGTGAAAAAACGTATGACGTAAGTGTGGATCCTAACCGTTTGGCTAAATATAATATCACTCCTTTAGAAGTTTTTCAAGCCATTAATGTAAGTAATTTAAATGTTGGTGGTGATGTAATTGAAAAAAATGGTCAAGCTTATGTAGTGCGTGGTGTTGGTTTATTGGGAAGTATCAAAGACATTGAAAATATTATTATTGATGATGCCGGTGGCAATCCAGTTTTGGTAAAAAATGTAGCTGAAGTGGAAGAAAGTTCACTGCCAAGAGTTGGTCAAGTAGGACTAAATGCTAATGATGATGTAGTAGAAGGAATTGTGGTAATGCGAAAAGGAGAAAATCCTAAAGAAGTATTGGAAAGAATCAAAACAAAAATTGATGATTTAAACAATAGGGTTTTACCAAGCGATGTAAAAATGGAAACCTTTTACGACCGAGATAATTTAATGAATTACACCACCAAAACTGTTATGCATAACATGTTGGAAGGCATTTTATTTGTTACGGTCATTGTATTTTTATTCATGGCCGATTGGCGAACAACTGTAACCGTTTCTATCATTATTCCATTGTCGTTATTGTTTGCGTTTTTATGCTTAAAATTAAAAGGCATGAGTGCCAATTTGCTTTCGTTGGGGGCGGTTGATTTTGGAATCATTATAGACGGGGCGGTGGTAATGGTGGAGGGAATATTTGTTACCCTCGATCACATTGCCAATAAGCGGGGAATGGCCGCATTTAATAAACTTTCAATTGGAAGTGTAATTAAAACTACTGGTACGGAATTAGGAAAAGCTATTTTCTTTTCAAAACTAATTATCATTACTGCATTATTACCCATTTTTGCATTTCAAAAAGTAGAAGGAAAAATGTTCTCTCCTTTGGCTTATACCTTAGGTTTTGCATTATTAGGTGCATTACTTTTTACCTTAACTTTGGTTCCAGTTTTATGCCATATTTTTTTAAATAAAAATGTAAAAGAAAAGCGTAATCCTTTTGTAAATTTTTGGAATAAAATAGTAGAAAATGGTTTTGCTTGGACATTTAAACACAAACGAAAAACACTCATCACTACATTAACTTTAATGGGATTAACGTTTTTCTCCGCTTCATTTTTAGGAACTGAATTTTTACCCCAATTAAATGAAGGCGCTTTATGGGTAGAAGCCAAATTCCCAATGAGCCAAAGCTTAAAAGAAACAGTGAACAAAACGGCTATTTTAAGAAAAGAATTACAAAAATTTCCTGAGGTTAATGGTGTGCTTTCGCAAGTAGGACGTAGCAATGATGGAACTGATCCAAGTGGTTTTTATTATGTGCAAATGCAGGTTAATTTAAAACACAAAGACGATTGGAATAGGAAAATTTCGATGGATGATTTAGTGCGTGAAATGGACGATTCACTTTCAAAATATCAAGGAATAGGATATAATTATTCTCAACCAATTATTGATAATGTTGCAGAAAGTGTAGCTGGTATCAACGCCTCAAATGCAGTAAAAATTTATGGCGATGATTTAGAAAAGTTAGATGAAATAGCTGATAGCGTTTTAAAACAAATAGAACATGTTGAAGGAATTAAAGATGTTGGTATTTTAAGAAATGTTGGTCAGCCAGAAATGAGCGTGGTGTTAGACAGAGAAAAAATGGCTGCATATGGTGTAAAAGCAGCTGATGCGCAAGCCGTTTTAGAAATGGCATTTGGTGGAAAAACAGCAACACAAAAGTATGAAGGCGAGAAAAAATTTGATATACGAGTGCGTTATTTACAAGAATACAGAAAAGACGAAAATGACATTTCAAATTTAAAAGTGCCAACTATTCAAGGAGTGAAAATTCCTTTAAAAGAAATTGCCACTATTCATAAAATTACAGGTCCCGCATTCATTTATAGGGATAATACCAAACGATTTATTGGAGTTAAATTTTCGGTTAGAGATAGAGATTTAGGTGGAACCATTGCGGAAGCACAAAAAAATGTAGAGAAAAACATTAAACTTCCTGCAGGTTATAGTATCGGTTGGACAGGTGAATTTGAAAACCAAGTGCGTGCTACTAAAAGTTTAGGGCAAATGGTTCCTATTAGTTTAATTGGTATTTTTTTCTTGTTATTTATACTTTTTGGAAATATTAAAGATTCATTATTGGTATTAACAAACGTGCCATTTGCCATTATTGGTGGCATTATTGCTTTGCACGTAACAGGTATTAATTTTGGTATTTCGGGCGGAGTAGGTTTCATTGCTTTATTTGGAATTTGTATTCAAAATGGGGTAATTCTGATTTCAGAATTTCATAAAAACTTAAAAGGTAAATTGAATTTAGAAACTTCCATTAAAGAAGCTGTAAAAGTGAGAACTCGTCCGGTGGTAATGACTGCTTTAATGGCTTCCATTGGTTTGTTACCTGCGGCAATAAGTACAGGAATTGGTTCAGAATCACAAAAGCCTTTAGCAGTAGTTATTATTGGTGGTTTAATCACAGCCACCATTTTAACATTATTGGTTTTCCCTATTATATTTTGGGTTTTTAACAGAACAAAACAGGAAATAATTGATTAAATGAAATTTATTTGCCATTGTTATTGATAGTAATATAGCAATTGCATATAAAAATTTACAGTAAATTTTTGTGTATTACTTGTTTACTTCCAAAATAAACTTACTTTTGCAACCTTAATTAATTAAAAAAAATAGATCATGCATTTGACAACCGAGGCTAAAAAAGCCATTTTCGAAAAGTTCGGTACAGCCAAGTCTACTACAGACACTGGTTCTGCTGAAAGTCAGATTGCTCTTTTCACTGAGAGGATCAATCACATTACTGGCCATTTAAAAATTAACAAAAAAGATTTTTCTGCAGAGTTAAGTCTTGTTAAATTGGTAGGTAAAAGACGTTCATTACTAAATTACTTGATGCGTAAAGACGTTTTTCGCTATAGAGCAATTATAAAAGAACTTGAAATCCGTAAATAATATGAACGGATTGGTATGTTATTTTATAAATAACTATAAAGTAACAGCTAACTAAAATTCACAAAAAGCAGGAACTAAAAATTAGTTACTGCTTTTTGTGTTTTTAAACTTTATAAAAAAAACAACAAAAGAGGCTTTTGCTAATCCCATCTTAGCAAAGGAATTTATAACTAAACAAATAAAAAGAGATGGGGCTGAAAAAACAAAAATATGTCACAAGCAACAATTAAAACATTTGAAATTGGTGGTAAAACCATCAGTATTGAAACAGGCCGTTTGGCTCGCCAAGCCGATGGTGCAGTAGTAGTAAAAATGGGTGATACCATGATTATGGCAACTGTAGTATCTGCCAAAGAAGCAAAAGAAGATGTGGATTTTATGCCACTAACAGTAGATTATCAAGAAAAATTTGCGGCTGTAGGTCGTATTCCTGGTAGTTTTCACCGTAGAGAAGCTCGTTTATCTGATTATGAAATACTAATTAGTAGAATAGTAGATAGAGCTTTGCGCCCTTTATTCCCTAGCGATTACCACGCAGATACTCAAGTAGCTTTAACTTTAATATCGAGCGATCAAAATATATTGCCAGATGCATTAGTAGGTTTAGCTGCATCGGCTGCAATTTTAGTAAGTGATGTGCCATTTAATGGTCCAATTTCTGAAGTTCGTGTAGCTCGTATAGATGGTAAATTTGTAGTAAATCCTTATAAAGACGAATTAGCTCGCGCTGACATGGATTTGATAGTAGCTGGTACTGAAAAAGATTTGAACATGGTGGAAGGCGAGTGCCAAGAGGTAAGCGAAATAGACATGTTAGAAGCTTTAAAAGTAGCACACGAAGCTATTAAATTACAAATTAAAGCACAGTGGGAATTATGCGAAATGTTAGGTGGTAAAAAACCAGTTCGTTCTTATAACCATGAACGTAGCAATCCTGAATTAGCAGCTGCTATTCGTGAGTTTTCTTACGATAAAATATTTGCTATTGCAAAATCAAAAGCAGGTAAAAACGAAAGAAGCGCTGGCTTTAAAGCAGTAAGAGAAGAGTTTAAAGCATTACAACCAGAAGGAACTGTTTTAGATAAATTTTTAACCAACAAATATTTTCATGATGTAGAGTACGATGCAGTTCGTGCCATGATTATGAACGATAGACAACGCTTAGATGGTAGAAATTTAGATGAAATTAGACCAATTTGGTCAGAAGTAGGTTACTTACCTGCTGCTCATGGTTCGGCTTTATTTACCCGTGGCGAAACTCAATCGTTAACTTCGGTTACTTTAGGTTCAAAATTAGACGAACAATTATTGGATAGTCCAATGTTAGCTGGTTATTCAAAATTGATGTTACATTATAATTTCCCTTCATTTTCAACTGGAGAAACTAGACCAAATCGTGGTCCGGGAAGACGTGAAATTGGACATGGAAACTTGGCTTTACGTGGTTTAAAACGCGTATTACCACCTTTAGAAGAATGTCCTTACACCATTAGAATTGTATCAGATATTTTAGAATCAAATGGTTCTTCAAGTATGGCTACAGTTTGTGCTGGTTCATTGGCTTTAATGGATGCTGGTATAAAAATTACTGGTGCCGTTAGCGGAATTGCAATGGGTTTAGTAAGTGATGATGCTACAGGAAAATATGCAATTTTATCTGATATTTTAGGCGATGAAGATCATTTAGGTGATATGGATTTTAAAGTAATTGGTACTGCTAAAGGTATTACTGCTTGCCAAATGGATATTAAAATAAATGGTTTGCGTTGGGAAATGGTAGAAGAAGCATTAAACCAAGCAAAAGCAGGTAGAGAGCATATTAGAAACGAAATGAGCAAAACCATTTCGGCTGCTGCTGCTGATTTAAAACCACACTCACCTCGTATTGAAACTTTATTGATTGATAAAGAATTTATAGGTGCAGTAATTGGACCTGGTGGAAAAATTATCCAAGGTATTCAAAAAGAAACTGGAGCTACTGTTTCTATTTCTGAAAACGAAAAAAATGGTGTTGTAGAAATAGCTTCTAGTAATGCTGATAGTTTACGCAGAGCAATGCAAATGATTAAAGGCATAGTTGCTGTTCCTGTTGTAGGCGATGAGTACGAAGGAAAAGTAAAAAACATTATGGACTTTGGTGCATTTGTTGAATTTTTACCGGGTAAAGATGGCTTATTACACATTAGTGAAATTAGCTGGAACCGCATTGATAAAATGGACGGTGTTTTAGAACAAGGTCAAACGATAAAAGTAAAACTAATAGAAGTTGACAAAAAAACAGGAAAATACAGATTAAGCCACAAGGCTTTATTACCAAAACCTGAACCAACTCCTAAGCCAGAAGCTCCACAAGAGCCAACAGCATAATTTTATAACTAACAAAAAAGAGAACTTCGGTTCTCTTTTTTTATGTTCTTTTTTAACTGAATTACAAATTCAGTTAATTATGAAATTCTGTTTATATTATTTATCATTGCCACCTAAAAATCAAAGCAATTTTATGGTAAATTGGCATTTTATAATTCCATTCTATTATGGTAAAAACAGACATGTAGTTAAAAAAGGTGGAGCACCTTTAGATAGAAAAATTGACTATTTAAAACAGACTGTAAATTCTATAAAAGGCTTAGGTGTTAATTCGAAAATTACAATTTATGTGTGTGATGATGCTAGTAATGAACAAGCGTTACTAGTACATAACAACGTTAAAAAAATAGATTGCCACCCAAAACACCTTCCAATTGAAACTGTAAAAACATTTCAAAAATGGTTCAATGAAAATGGTTCCGATAAAGATATTGTAACATTTAACGAAGATGATCAAGTTTTATACTTATCCGGAAAAGTGATAGCAGATATTGAAAACACAAACGATAAAGTTGTTTTTTCACCACATCGTTGGGCTAAATTGTTGTTCTTTTTTAGAATAAAAAAACGCCCTATTTTTAAATTTAATGGTAGTTGGGGAATTTTAGACAATATAAATAAAACACTTACCGGAAAAGATTTTTCTTATAATTACGATTACAAAACACAAGACAATAGGAATTCAGCTTATGCCGCTTGCTGGATGACTAAAGGAAATGTTTTTAAAGGAATAGATTTTAATGTATCCGAGGAATTAATAGAACTAGAATCGCCCTCTTTTGCTTTATTTGATAGTGGCATTCCCGTTTTAAAATTTGTAAATAATAACACTCAACCCTTATCTCATTTTTTAGTTGATCATCTTTCAGGGTATGATTATAATAGACGAATTATAAAACTATTTTAGTCATTTTATAAAGGATAAGAACTAAATTTTCTTGTAGTTTTTATAACCAATTTCCCATCCAAATAATTTAAAAGCTAACTGTTTTAGTTTATCTTTTATTTTGGTTTTATTGTGTTTCAAATCAAATTCAAACTGCCAGTTTTTATTGGCTATTCGCTTTAGCATTACTTTGGGATGAGTGTTTGTAAATTTCATTAATGAATCAATTTGGGAGTAATCAAATTCGTCAACTTTCAATACGTTTTTATCAATCCAATTGTCATCGTGCCAAAGTTTGTTAAGCTCCTCTTGCTTACGTTGCATTGCCTTTGGATCTTTAACCCAACCATAATGATATATGCATGCATCTATTGGTTTCACTTTTAGTTTTTCATTGTTGTTTTTCCTAAAACCTTGCGCATCTTTATAGGAATATATGTTTTTATTGTTTTTTATTATTCTTATTTCATTGTTATACCAACCACTCGAATTACCAACATAATCGTAAGAACCATAAAAATGTAAATACTTAAAAAGTAATCCATCTACATTTTTATTTGACTTATAATTTAGTAATGCTTGATTAATTACTGGCAAATATTTTTCATGTACGGCTTCATCGCCTTGAATATAAAAACACCAATCGTAATAGTTTGGAATTGCTTGAAAAGCTTTATTAGTTTCTACCGCTAAAACCTGTCCACCCTGCTTTAAATTTTCGTCCCAAAGGGTTTTTACAATCTTTATTTTTTCGGGATTTATTGCTTTAATTAATGCTTCAGTTTCATCGTCCGATTTGCCAAGGGCAACATAAACCTCATCGCAAATTGGCAAAATAGAATTGATAGCTTCTACTATTGGATAATCATAAATGATGGCATTTTTTATAAAAGTAAAACCTGCTACTTTCATATTTATTCAGGTATTTGTTGCATTTGAATTAGCTGTTTGTAAGTGCCATCTTGCTGAATCAAATCGTTATGAGTTCCTTGTTGTACTATTCTTCCTTTTTCAAGCACTACTATTAAGTCGGCACTAATAATTGTACTTAACCTATGTGCTACAATAATAGTTGTTCTATTCAGCATAATATTGTTTAATGCTTCTTGTACTAATCGTTCGCTTGCGGTGTCTAATGCCGAAGTGGCTTCATCTAATATCAAAATGTCAGGATTGGTGTTTACTGCTCTGGCAATGCTTAATCTTTGTTTTTGACCACCACTTAATTTGTTTCCTCTATCGCCAATATTGGTTTCATAACCATTCTCGTTTTCTATAATAAAACTATGTGCATTAGCTATTTTAGCAGCTTCTTCTATTTGAGTTTTACTAATATTTTGCTTTGCAAAACTTATATTATTTGCAATGGTGTCGTTAAATAAAATACTTTCTTGGGTAACAATTCCCATTAACCCACGAAGTTCTAATATTTTATAATCTCGTAAATCTACTCCATCTATTAAAATTTGTCCTTCAGTAGGGTCATAAAAACGAGGAATCAAATCTGTTAAAGTTGATTTTCCACTTCCAGATGGTCCAACTAATGCAACAGTTTGACCTTTTTTTATGGTTAAATTTAATTGTTTAATTACATGCTCCTCATCGTATTTAAAACTTACATTTTTAAATTCTATTGAATCTTTAAATTTTAAAATAGATGCTGCATTTGGTTTTTCAGTTATTACTTCTTGGCTATTTATAATTTCATTTACTCTTTCTATTGAAGCTAAACCTTTGTTCATAGAATTATAGGCAGAGCTAAACGCTTTGGCAGGCGACATTAATTGAGAAAAAACGGTTAAATAACCAATAAAAACAGAAGCTGTCATTCCATCTTCATTAGATAAAACCATTTTGCCGCCAATCCATAAAATAGTAGCAAAAACAGCAATACTAATCGTTTCACTAATTGGCGATGAACCATCGCTAGTTCTATTTGCTTTTATATTTAAATCGGTAAAAAGTTTGTTTTGAACCATAAATCGTTTCAACAAAAAATCTTGCGCATTAAATGCTTTAATTACTCTAACACCCATTAATGTTTCCTCTATTAAAGCCACTATATCGCCTAACTTTGATTGACTTCTTGCCGATTGTTTTTTTAGTAATCTTCCAATTAAAGCTGCAAATAAAGCACTTACTGGAAGTGCGCTAAAAACTATTAAAGTTAGCATCGGATTTACCCAAATAAGCATCACCAATGAAATTATAATGGTAATAGGTTCTTTGGTAAATGCTTCTAATGAACTCATAATTGCAACTTCTATTTGATGCAAATCGCTAGTCATTCGGCTCAACAAGTCGCCTTTTTTCTCTTTACTAAAATAAGAAAGTGGTAAAACTAATATTCTATTATATGCAGCAATTCTATAATCACTAATAATAAAATTCCTAAGTGGAACCATATAAAATAATGCTAAATAACGAAATACATTTTTTAGTGCAATCATAATAACCACAAAACCACAAATGAATAAAAGTACTTTTTCAGCACCATAAAAGTCTTTGTAATACCAAACGTTTTCTTTACCCCAAGCTACAATATGGTTAAAATCAAAATTAGTGCGAACATGTTTAGTCGTATTACTTTGTGTTGTACTAAAAAGTACTTCGAGCAATGGGATAACTAATGCTATAGAAAACAGTCCAAAAATGCTTGAAAGAACATTGCAAACAATGTTCATTATAGCATAGTATTTATATTTAAAAGTAAATTTTATAAATGTGAAGTATCCTTTCATTATATATTTAAAGTAGGCAAATATGCTATTTTTTAGCCTATAAACCCAAAAAAAAAAGCTAAAAAAAAAAGAGTGATTCAATGTTAGTTGAATCACTCTTTTTTTTAAGTTATAAAATTCTTATTTATTTAAAACTAGCAAAGGTATTTTAGTATGATAAGCCATTTTTTTACTTAAACTTCTATGGAATATTCTATCAAAAAAATTACGGTTATGTTTGGCCATTACTATCATGTTTGAATGATTATTAGTAATAAAAGTATTGATACTTTCAATTACACTTTCACCTTTTGGAAGTTTAATTATTTTCCATTTTTTAAATTCATCTGCATCTTTGTTTCTACTAAAAAAATTGTGTTCAGCATCAAAAAATTCGTCATAATCAGATTTAACATGTAAAACACTTACATCTGCATCATATAAATTGGCAAAATAGGCTAAACGAGAAACTGCAGGAAATTCTGGTTCGTTATAATCTGTGGCATAAACCATGTGAATTATTTCTTCGAAATGAGAAGTAGGAGGAATAATTAAAACAGGAATTTCTGAACTTGCGGCTACAGAAGCGGCATTACTACCAATTAATATTTCTTGCATTCCGCTTGCGCCTGTAGTTCCCAAAACAATTAAATCAATATTGTTTTTCTTTGAAAAATCTTGAATTTCATCATTTATAAATCCAAATGCAGTATGAGTTTCAAACTTTACTTCAGCATCTTTTAAAATTTTTACTGTTAAATCTTCAAAACTCTTTTTAGTAAATTCTTCTACTTCCAAAATGTATGATTGATAAACATTATTTGGAAATGAATTATCCATGATTGGAATGTTTTTTACATACAAAACATGAATTTCTGCATGGGTTTTTTTTGCCAATTGTATGGCATATTGCAAAGCATTATTTGCAACTTCTGAAAAATCGGTTGGAATTAAAATTTTAGTTATCATATATTAGTTTTTTTAGGCACTTCAAAAATATTAAAAACAAATGAAATTAACTTAATATTTAATTTACAAATATCACTTGTTTTAACATTTCAAATTTAAGTGCATTTTTAAGGCTGATATATTCTGTAAATCAATTTATATGATGAATTTTATCAAAGATATTTAGTGTTTTATAAAATTAAAACAATTCCAATTGTTTCAATAAATTTGCACCCATGTTAACAAACCGACAATTATTTTTAGCTCATCAAGCGCAAACCACCAATTTCCCATTAATGCTTGAAGTGGTAAGTTCAGATGGTGTTTATCTTATAGCACCTGATGGGAGAAAGTATTTGGATTTTATTTCGGGAATATCGGTTAGTAGCTTAGGTCATGGAAACCAAGCCGTAAAAGATGCAATAAAAAACCAAGTTGATAAGTACATGCATTTAATGGTTTATGGCGAATTTATTCAAGAGCCAACAGCACTTTTAGCTGCAAAAATAACAAGCTATTTACCCAAAAATTTAGACTGTGTTTACTTTGTAAATTCAGGTGCTGAGGCAACCGATGGCGCTTTGAAATTAGCAAAACGAGTAACTAAAAAGTCTAAAATTATTGCTTGTAAAAATGCTTACCATGGCAGCACGCATGCGGCTTTAAGTTTAAATAGCAATGAATATTATACGCAACCTTTTCGCCCACTTTTGCCCAATGTTCATTTTATAGAATTTAACAATATTGAATCGCTAAATATAATTGATAAAGATACTGCTTGTGTAATCATTGAAACCATTCAGGGCGAAGCAGGATATGTAGTTCCAACATTTGAATTTTTAATTGCTTTACAAGCAAAATGCAATGAATTTTGCGCACTTTTAATATTTGATGAAATTCAAGCAGGAATTGGAAAAACAGGAAAAATGTTTGCTTTTGAACATTGGGGAATTATTCCTGATGTGTTATTGCTTGGAAAAGCATTAGGTGCCGGCATGCCAATTGGTGCTTTTATTACCTCAAAAGAGTTAATGCATGTTTTTACCGATAACCCAATTTTAGGACATATTACCACTTTTGGCGGGCATGCGGTAATAGCTGCCGGTGCTTTAGCGGGTTTAAATGAATTAGAAAGATTGGATTTGATTAGTAAAATTCCTGAAAAAGAGGCATTAATAAGAGAGAAACTCATACACCCTAAAATAAAAGAAATTAGGGGAAAAGGTTTAATGCTTGCTGCGCAATTATCAAATTTTGATGAAACACTCAAACTTTGTCAACTTTGTTTGGCTGATGGTTTAATAATAGATTGGTTTTTATATGCCGATAATTATATTCGGATAGTTCCTCCTTTTATTATTACAAATGAAGAATTAGAATATGGAATTTCTATTATTTTGAAAAATTTAGAAAAAATATAATTGGTTGGTTTTTATCATGTTTTTACAAAAAAAAACAAATTCTGACAATTGACTAAAAATTAGTTAAAAACATTGACCATCATAATAAAATCAATGAACTTAGTTTGTAAAATGCAACATTTACCAAATTGATGATGTATAAAAAAGGTGTTTTTTAGACATCATTTGAGATAAAAATAATATAAATTTCAAATACTTTTTGCAGAATACAATGTATTTCATTAAAAAAACCGATATTCGCCCACAATTTATAAAGAATTCGATACAATTTTAATGAGCGAAAGCACAGGACCAAAACGATTAAACGCAGTAGTAAAAGAGCTGAATGTAGGAATGCAAACCCTAGTGGAGCATTTGGCCAAAAAAGGGTATAGCGTTGAGGCTAAGCCAACTACTAAGCTTTCAGATGAGCAATATTCAGTATTACTGAGTGATTTTCAAAGCGACAAAAAGAACAAAGAAGAGTCAAAACTGTTTAACCATAATAAAGTTAAACCTAAAGATATTACTATTGACCAAGTTAAACCAAAAACTGTTGTTGTTTCAAACGATGACGATTATGTTGATGACATAGTTGTAAAAACAGGTTTAACAAATAGATACGAAAAACCAATTGAACCAAAACCAGTAAAACCAATTGAAAAACCAATTGAAAAAACTGTTGAACCAATTGTTATTATTACAACTCCTATAAAAGAAGAGGTTAAAGAAATAGTTGTTGTTGAAACTCCTAAAATTGAACCAAAACCTGAAAAAGTTAAAGTTGAAAAAGCACCAAAAGTTGAAGAAATAGTTGAAAAAACTATTGAAAGTGCTACTAATGATGCTGAAAATGATTCTCCTAAGTTAACTATATTAGGAAAAATAGATTTAGATTCTATCAATTCAAAAACTAGACCTGATAAAAGGATTAAAGAAAAGAAAGAAGTAGAAAAACCTGCTGCTAAAAAACCTGCTACTAAAACATTAAAAGTAGAAACTGTAACAGAAGAAGAAATTAAAAAATCTGTAACTAAAACGGTTAAAAAATTACCTGAACCAGAAATAGTAGAAGTAAAAGTTGTTGCTCCTGAATCAATAGTTAAAGAAGTAGTAGAAGTTATTGCTCCGCAAATGACAGAACCTAACTATGAAAAATTAACAGGTTTAAAAGTAATGGGTAAAATTGTTTTACCTGTAGATCCTCCAAAATCAAGTAATAAGCCAGTTGCATCAAGTGATGCAAACAATAAGAAAAAACGTAAACGTAACAATTATATTGGCGGTAGTGATACTACTAATGATAAATTAAACAAATACGTAAAGCCAGCAGATGGAACAGCAAGACCACCTTATCAAGGTAATAATGCAGCAGGAACACCAAGAACCCCATATCAAGGAAATAATCCAAATGGGCCACGTACTCCTTACCAAGGAAATAATCCAAACGGACCAAGAACACCATACCAAGGAAACAATCCTGCTGGTGGAGCTGGAACGCCACGTACTCCTTACCAAGGAAATAATCCAAACGGACCACGCACTCCATATCAAGGAAACAATCCTGCAGGCGGTGGTACACGTCCGCCATTTAATAGAAATGCAGCTGGAGGTAATAAATTTGGCAGTAGCCCCGCTTATAAGCCAGGTGAAAAGAAAGAAATTACTGATAAAGAAGTACAAGATAAATTAAAAGCAACATTAGCACGCTTAAATCCAGGTAGTAAAAACCCTAATATTGGTGCAGTACGTTCTAAAATTCGTAAACAAAAACGTGATGATGCCAGAAATGAAAGAGAAGAAGCAGCTATAGAATTAGAAAATGCAAACAAAGTATTAAAAGTTACAGAATTTGTTACTGCTAATGAGCTTTCTAAAATGATGGAAGTTACCATTACTCAAATTATTTCTACTTGTATGAGTTTAGGAATGATGGTTTCAATTAACCAACGTTTGGATGCTGAAACTATTAGTATTGTTGCTGAAGAATTTGGATTTGAAGTGGATTTTGTAAGTGCAGAAGTGCAAGAAGCGGTGGAAGAAGACAAAGATGATCCTGCAGATTTAGTTTCTCGTGCGCCAATTGTAACTGTAATGGGTCACGTAGATCATGGTAAAACTTCATTATTAGATTATATTCGTAAAGCAAACGTAATTGCTGGTGAAGCAGGTGGAATTACACAGCACGTTGGTGCTTATGAAGTAACACTTGATAACGGTAAAAAAATTGCATTTTTAGATACTCCTGGTCACGAAGCTTTTACGGCTATGCGTGCTCGTGGTGCTAAAATAACGGATATAGTAATTATAGTAATTGCTGCAGATGATAGTGTAATGCCACAAACAAAAGAAGCAATCAGCCATGCGCAAGCTGCTGGTGTGCCAATTGTTTTTGCATTTAATAAAATAGATAAAGATGGTGCTAACGTTGAACGTATTCGCGAGCAGTTAGCCCAAATGAATATATTAGTAGAAGAATGGGGAGGTAAATACCAAACTCAAGAAATTTCGGCTAAAAAAGGTTTAAACATTGATTTATTACTTGACAAAGTATTATTAGAAGCTGAAATTTTAGATTTAAAAGCAAATCCAAATCGCAGAGCAGTTGGTTCTATTATTGAAGCATCGCTTGATAAAGGACGTGGAATTGTAGCTACTTTAATGGTTCAAAACGGAACTTTAAGAGTTGGGGATCCAATTATAGCTGGAACAAATTCTGGAAAAGTGAAAGCCATGTTTGATGAACGTGGTAAAAAAATGCTTTTTGCTGGTCCTTCAACTCCTGCAGTAGTATTAGGTTTTGATGGCGCTCCGCAAGCAGGTGATAAATTAATTATTACCAAAACTGAACAAGAAGCCAGAGAAATTTCGAATAAACGCAAGCAATTACAACGCGAACAAGGATTACGTACCAACAAGCACATTACTTTAGATGAAATTGGACGTAGGTTAGCAATTGGTAATTTTAAAGAGTTGAAAATTATTGTTAAAGGTGACGTGGATGGTTCGGTAGAAGCATTGAGTGATTCATTGATTAAATTATCGACTGAAGAAGTTCAAGTAAGTGTAATATATAAAGCAGTTGGTCAAATATCGGAAAGCGATGTAATGTTAGCTTCTGCATCTGATGCAATTATTATAGGATTCCAAGTTCGTCCTTCGCCACAAGCACGTAAATTAGCAGAAGCAGAATCAATTGATGTACGCATGTATTCAATTATTTACAATGCTATTAACGAAATAAAATTAGCCATTGAAGGAATGCACACTCCTAAAATGGAAGAGAAAATTACTGGTAATATTGAAATTCGTGAAGTATTTAAAATTACTAAAGTTGGAGCCGTTGCAGGTTGTATGGTTACCGATGGTAAAGTATTCCGTAATTCTAAAATACGCTTAATACGTGATGGTGTGGTAATGCATACTGGTGAACTTTCGTCACTTAAACGTTTTAAAGACGATGTAAAAGAAGTAGCTTATGGCTTTGATTGTGGTTTAACAATAGAGAAGTTTAACGACATGAGAGTTGGCGATTATGTAGAAGCTTATGAAGAAGTAGAAATTAAAAGAATAGCTTCGAAACAATAATTATTAATAAATTTAGCATAAAGCAGCCAACTGAAAAGCTTGGCTGTTTTTGTTTTCGTAAAAATGCGTTTCGATAAGCTCAACGACCAATAAATTCAGGTTAATGAACCAGTAGAAGTGTAAATAAAACCATTTATAAAAATAAGA
>CAIUQQ010000101.1 GCA_903901345.1 uncultured Bacteroidota bacterium
TATTTTGTTGGGCAGACACATAGGTCTGCGCCCTACGTGGAATTATTTAACATTCAAACAATCATGCAAATCATTTAATCCTAAAAATCATGGTTCAGAATATTGTGCGGGAAAATTAATGTTGGTGCCGCTGCGCTAAAACACTAACATCGGGTAAAGGATTGGATTATTAAGGACACCCAACGGACAAATAACGAAAGCCCTGAAAGGGCGAAATATCATAGCATAGGGTGAAGCCCTATGAATTAAAAAACAGTGGATTAGTGAGGACACCCACGGACAAACTACCATCATCGGGAAAGCCCTGAAAGGGCGAAATATCATAGCATAGGGTGAAGCCCTATGAATTAAAAAATAGTGGATTAGTAAGGACACCCAACGGACAAAAAAATAAATCAGCGAAAATCTGCTTCCGAATAATCGGGATGCGGGAAAAATCAAACAAAAGGAAAATATTTAAATATATTTGCCTTGTATTTTTTGCCTTTTTTGTTTTAGCGCAATAATAACAGCAATAAAATAATGTTAAAAAAAACAAAATTCAACTCGACTCCGAACCAGAAAAATACATCAACACCTGTTTGGTAAAAATAATAGATGAACGAATATATTTGGTCAATGTGGAATTAATAATGATTTGAGTAATTAGCAATGGAAAAGAAAAATGAAATAAAATTATTCGAGGATAAAAAGGTTAGAACACTTTGGGACGAAAAAATTGAAAAGTGGTATTTTTCAATTGTGGATGTTATTGGTGTTTTAACAGAAAGTGTTGACCCGAATGCTTACTGGAGAAAACTAAAACAACGTTTAAAAGAAGAAGGAAATGAAACCGTGACGAATTGTCACGGTTTGAAAATGCTTGCACTTGATGGAAAAATGAGAATGACCGATGTAGCCGACACCGAACAACTGTTCCGTTTAATTCAATCCATTCCTTCTCCCAAAGCAGAGCCTTTTAAACTGTGGTTGGCAAAAGTGGCTGCCGAAAGATTAGATGAAATGCAAGATCCTGAACTGAGTATTGATAGAGCATTAGCGCAGTATTTGAATTTGGGTTATTCTGAAAACTGGATCAACCAACGATTAAAAAGTATTGAAATCCGCAAAGAACTCACCGATGAATGGAAAAAAAGAGGATTAAAGGAAGGTATTCATTTTGCGACACTTACCGATATTATTACTAAAGCATGGAGCGACAAAACCACTAAAGAATATAAAATATTAAGGGCATAAAAAAAGAGAATCTGAGGGATAATATGACCAATATAGAGCTAATTTTAAGTATGTTGGCAGAAGCATCTACCAAAGATATATCTGCAGCTATTGAACCCGAAAATTTTGAAGCAAGCAAAAAAGTAGCCAAACAAGGCGGCAATGTTGCAAAAGTTGCCTTGAAAGAACTAGAAGCAAGAACCGGAAAAAAAGTGGTAAGCGCATTAAATGCTAAAAACACTTTACCTCCAAAACAAATTGAATCCAAAACAAATAAACCGAAGAGTAAAAAATAATGGTAACACAAGATTTTACGGCACAAACAAAAGAGCTAATTAATAACCTGAAAAGTGTTTGTAGCTCTTGTGGTTTTTAACCTTCTGACGCAACCCACTCAAATGCCTTTAATGCGTCTTACGGAAGTTGAAAATATAAATAATTAATAAAATCACTAACCCTTCCTAATAAAGAATGGGGTAGGTATTTAATGCATTCCGTTCACAAAATTAATGTTGGTGCCGCTGCGCTAAAACACTAAACAACGAGCAGAAAAAAACATTCCACATCTTAGCTTTAGATCCTTCTTCCGCTAAGGCGGAATCAGGATGACGTTTGTTGGTATTTTTGTTTTTTCATAATTCAACATTTATAATTTATCAATCATAATTCCTATTTAAATCCAAATGCCCCTCATATGGCGAGCGCTGCCATGACAAAAATGCGGGCCAGCGTTGGCCTTGCGCACTGAAGCTCCTTTTTGTCTAGATTTTTTGTTTCTTTGAATTTATACTGAGCCTGTCGAAGTAGCAATTGGAAAAAGAAAGAAGAAAAAAA
>CAIUQQ010000102.1 GCA_903901345.1 uncultured Bacteroidota bacterium
GAGAATGATTGTTATTTTTATACAAACCATTTTATTGAAAATCCTACCTTCAATAAAGTAACATTCCACATCTTAACTATAGATCCTTCGTACCTCAGGATGACGTTTGTTGGTGTTTTTGTTTTTTCATAATTCATAATTTATCATTCATATTTCATAATTCATAATTGAAAATAAAAACCTATTGAATTTATCAAAACCAATTCATCTCAAAACCTTTCTTTAAAAAAAATAAAATATTAAATTTCAAATATTTAAACCATTTACAATTCATTGAAAATTTATTTACACCCAATAATTTTGTTTTATAATTCAAACTTCCTATCATTGAGCAATTAATGTACTCAATAAAGAATATATTATTGATTATATCAATGCTATTTTGACACATATAATATGTGACTCACCTAGCGAAGCGCTGTAATAGTGTTAAGTGTTATAATAGTTTTAAGTGTTAAGTGAACAGTTTTAAGTTTTTTAACTGTTTAAAGTGTTATGATAGTTTTAAGTTTAGTTACTATTTTATTTATAATTTAAAAATTCCAACAAAAAATAAATGTATCAAGGATTTGAAGATTTAATTGTTTGGAAAAGAAGCATGAAACTAACTAAAGAACTACTTCCAATTGTTCAAAAAAGTTTTAACAAATACCATCCATTAGCAGATCAAATAATTCATTCAGCAATATCTATCCCATCTAATATTGCTGAAGGAAGTGAAAGAGGATCAGAAGCTGATTTTGCAAGATTTTTATTTATTTCAAGGGGGTCATGTGCTGAATTAAGAACACAACTCATACTTGCTAAATCCTTTACTGAAATTGAATATGATAAAACATATGCTGATTTTATTCTTGAAGCCCAAGAAATTTCAAAAATGATTTACGGTTTAATAAAAACTTTAAAAACAAAACAATAATTTTCTATTTTTAAAACTCTTCACTTAAAACTGTTCACTCTTCACTTAAAACTTAAAACTAAATTTGCTCGAAGCACTCATCACATCCAAAACAAGAATCAAATTACTGCTAAAATTCTTTTTAAATAGCAGTAACAGAGACTATCTACGCGGTTTAGAAAGCGAATTTGGCGACTCTACCAACTCAATCAGAATTGAATTAAATAAACTAGAAGCAGCAGGATTATTAGAAAGCAGTAACAGCGGTAACAAAAAATTATTCAATGCCAATTTAAAACATCCATTATTTCCTGAAATCAATAGTATTCTGATGAAATTTACTGGCCTCGACCAGCTTTTTACCAGGGTAATTCATCAACTTGGTGAATTACATGAAGTGTATTTAATAGGCGACTTAGGACGCGGTGTTGACAGTGAATTAATTGATTTGGTATTTGTAGGAAATATTAACCGTGAATACTTAAATGGATTAATTGAAAAAGCCGAAAAACACATCAAAAAAAAAATCAGGTACGTGTTATTTTCTATCGTTGAATTTAAAGATAAAAAACACCACATCATCACCGACAAAGATCTACTACTTTGGAAAAACGAAGCAGTAGTAACGCTATAAAAACCCACCTCCCAACCGGTCGTTGAGCCTGTCGAAATGTGTTTGTTTTTTAATGTTTTTTTGCCTTTGCAAAGCTAGCGCACGACTTTGGCAAAGCTAGCGCACGACTTTGGCGTGTGCTATTTTGGCCCTCCCAACCGGTCGAAAGGAGCCTATCGAAACGTGATTGTTAGAATAAGATTTTTAATTAAAAAACAAATAACACCTACCGGAAGGGTGAATTCC
>CAIUQQ010000103.1 GCA_903901345.1 uncultured Bacteroidota bacterium
AAAAATTCCCTTTGATTATCAAGACATTAGATGGATTTAATATAGAAATACCTAACAAATAAAAAAATTTACAAAATATTTCAGGCAAAAAATTTGTCAGTGTGAAATAAATATACTAGCATTGCAAAGTCAAATTTTTAAAAAGACCTTCAAAAAAGTAATAAAAACTCTAAAGAAGTAAAATCAGTAAAATTATTAGAAATACCTTAAAAATTGGTTTTTAACCTATGGGGAATTTCTATGCCAAAAAAGTTCTTTGATTTATTGAAAATTATAAAAATAAAAAGACGAGTTGAGCCGTCTAAAAACCTATAAAATGTGAGGAAAACACAAAAATCCACCCACGCGGAATCCGTGAACCTAGTCAGAAATCTGAAAGGTTAAAACCCGTTAAAAAGCCTACGATATGGCTAATTTTTAATATAAAATAAAATTTAGCAAAATGAAAAAAGAAAACAACAATGTGGTATTTGTTACCACCGATTCTATTAGACCAAACCAAACCAAAATGGGTATTTATGGTAAACCTGAAAACTATGAAAAAATTAAAGAAAATATTTCACTAATGGGGGTACTTGTTCCACTATTAGTTGAAGAAAAAACGAATGAAATTATTTCAGGTAATTTGCGTCATCAAATTGCTCTTGAACTAAACATAGAAATTGTTCCTGTTATTTTTCAAAACAATTCAATAGATGTGAACGCAATAGTAGCGATATCAACTAACCAGTTTAGAATTAAAACTTCACTAGAAATTCTCAATGAGATTAAGTTTTTTGAGGAAAATTACCCCGTAATAAAAGGTCAAAGGAGTGATTTAATACCTGAACTTAAAGCTATTAAAGAAAATAGAGATGACCATTTAAAAAATATTTCCAAAGACAAGCAAAATAAGCTAAAGTCAATAGACAAACTTGCAAACGAACTATTTGGAAGAGGTACGCAAAATTATCTTAATGTGTTCAAGAGCATTGATAAAGGTCTGAAATCATTAAGTAAAGTTGAAAACGAATTAGACCGTAAGGTTAAAACTAAAAAAAACAGCTCAGTGATTCCATCATTTTATGAAGTGAAAAGTGAGAATATCACAATTAATTGTGGTAAATCTGAGGATATGTCAGCAGTTGCTGATAATAGCATTCAAACAATTATAACGTCACCACCTTATTTTCAAATGTTTGATTATTTAACAGGTGATGAACAATTGGGTCTTGAATCAAAAGTGGATGATTATATAAAAAACTTAATTTTAACGTTCAAGGAAGCTTTCAGGGTCTTAAAGCCAGAAGGTTCTTTGTTTGTAAATCTAAATGATTGCTGCAAAGATGGTGAATACCAAGCAGTAACTCATAAATTTGTAATAAAGATGTTAAAATTGGGGTGGATATTAAATGATGAATTCGTTTGGATACGGAATTCACCGAAATACACTCACGGAAAAAGAAGTGTTAGAAATCACGAGTCAATTTTTCACTTTGTAAAAACAAAAAATTTTTTCTTTGATATAAATTGGATTGATAATTTAGTAGACGAGAATAATGCAATTTCATATGGAACAAATGCAAATTATCCAAAACTTTTTTCAGGTTTAGATTATGTATTAAATGATGTTATAAGAGGAAATATTTCATCAACAAGCAAACTAAGAAAAGAATGTAATAAACAAGATTTTTATCTTACCCACTCTTGTACATTCCCACTTTCTATTCCCGCAATTTGTATTCTTATGTCATCTAAAGAAGGTGAAACAATTCTTGATTGCTACAGCGGCACTTCAACAACAGGTGAGGCAGCTATGATATTAGGAAGAAAATTTATCGGATATGAGATAAGTCCTGCATACATCAGAGCCTCTGAAGTTAGATTGTCACCGTATATGAAAGATGAACTTTTATTAGCGGCTTAAAATATAGTAAAGATTACACTAAAACCTCTATATTCACTAGGGGTTTTTGTGTTATATTACTTAACCAAATTAGTAACTAAATTAGGTAGTAATTATCTAAAATCAATTGAAATAAAAATAAAAAAACTATAAAATGATAACAAATAAACAGATATCCGACTTTTTAAAAAAAGATGGTTTCAATTTGACAGATTATGAATATAACTCAATCAGAACTCTATTGATTGAATTAGCAATGACTGAATACGATTATTTTAGACAGAATAAGTTAAAAACTAATCTAGTTAAAACATATGAAATCAATACAATATACAACAACGATTTAATAAAAAATGCAGCATAATGAACGTAATTATTTACAGCCGCGTTAGTACAGACGAACAGGCACAGCATGGATATTCCCTGGATTACCAAGAAGAAACTTTAAGGAGATATTGTGAATTCAAAAACTACAATATTGTTCGTTCCTTTGTAGAAGATTTTTCGGCAAAGACATTTAAACGTCCTGAATGGAAAAAAATACAAACCTTTCTAAAACAGAATCAGAACCGAAAATCATTAAATTTTGTGGAGAAAATTATCTGTCTTCGTTATGACAGGTTCAGCAGAAATTTCCATAACTCATTGAACGAAATTGACAACTTAAAGAAATTGGGTTGTACAATTGAGATGATGGAATCCAATATAGAGTTAACATCTCCCGAATCACTTTTGACGCGAAATATCATGCTGACTTTACCCCAAATAGAGAACGAGAAAATATCTATGCGAACAATGGAAGGGACACACAAGGCAAGGCAAAATGGATGTTGGACAGGTAAGTCCCCAATTGGATACAAAAACGTCCGTATAGGTAAGAATTCGTCATTAGAATATAGTGAACATGCCAATCTAATTAGGGAAGCATTTGAAAAGATGGCAAGTGGTTTAATGGGTGCAGATGAAATTAGAAGATGGTTAAATGGAAAGGGTGTAAAGATTACAAAAAGTCATTTTTTTAATGTAATTAGGAATGTAACTTATACGGGTAAAATAATGGTAAGTGAATTCAAAGATGAATCTGCACAATTAGTTGATGGTTTGCATCCACCAATTGTAACTAATGAAGTGTTTGCCGCTGCTAATGATATTTTGAATGGACGTAAAAAGAAAATGACATTTAAAGACGATAAAAGCGACCTATATCCATTAAAAGGTTTTCTTCAGTGTAAGGTTCATAATAGAGCCCTTTCTGCATATAAATCAACTGGAAGAGGTGGGGGGCATTACCATTATTATGTTTGTACGAAATCACCTTGTCCGCGTTACCCAATTGATTATGCCCACAGTGAGGTTGAACGTATATTGACACAAATTCAGTTTTCCGCTCAGGTGGTGAAAATATATAAAAATATTCTTGAAAAAATATTTGAAAATGAAGATGTAGATAGAAAGAACGATATCAAAAGAATTGAAAAGAAAATTTTAGAATTGAATCAACAAATTACCTTTGTTAAAGGTCAATATATGTCCCAACAATTACCAGTGAATCAATATCAAGATTTGAAAATGGAAGTAGAAGCCCAATTATACGAATTAAACAGGACGTTAATTGATTTGAACGAAGAGATGACCCCCTATAAAACCTATCTACAAAGGGAAGTTCCAATGTTAGAAGATTTAGTTGATTTTTATAACAAGAGTAGTGGAAAAACTAAAAAAAAGATTCTTGGTTGCATCTTTTTTGAAAAACTACATTTTGAAGAAGGAGAAGCTGCAACCCCTGTTTTAACAAAACCAATTGAGGTTTTACTCAACATTAGCAAGGTTCTTCAAGGTTCTAAAAAAGAAAAGGAGGTCAAAAATGACCTCCTGTACACTTGCGCTCCCTGGGCTGGACTCGAACCAGCGACCCCATGATTAACAGTCATGTGCTCTAACCAGCTGAGCTACCAAGGAGTGTTAATGGTTATTTTCGTTAGAATTTTTCGTCTTTCGAGGGTGCAATGATAGGAAATCATAATTAAAAATGCAATCTTTGTAGCGAAAAAAAATACAAAAAAGATTTAATTATTTATTTATGAGTTTATTAGTTGTTGGGTCGGTTGCTTTTGATGCCATAGAAACCCCATTTGGAAAGACAGATAAGATAGTAGGAGGCGCTGCTTCTTATATTGCATTGTGTTCTTCGTACTTTACAAAAAGTGTAAATTTAGTAGCAGTTGTTGGCGATGATTTCCCAATTGAATTTGTGAATCATTTGAACACAAATGGTGTAAACACGGAAGGTTTACAAGTTAAAGAAGGTGAAAAATCGTTTTTCTGGAGTGGTAAATATCATAATGATATGAATAGCCGCGATACAATTACTACAGAATTAAATGTATTAGCAGATTTTGATCCAATTATTCCTGCTACATACCAAAATTGTGAATATTTGATGTTAGGTAACTTAACACCTAAAATTCAACAAACAGTGATTGAACGTTTAACCAATCGCCCGAAGTTAATAGTGATGGATACTATGAATTTTTGGATGGAAATAGCCATGGATGATTTATTAGCAACTATTAAAATGGTAGATGTTTTGACTATTAACGATGAAGAAGCTCGCCAACTTTCAGGTGAATATTCGTTAGTAAAAGCTGCAGCTAAAATTCAAGCCATGGGTCCTAAATATTTAATTATTAAAAAAGGAGAGCATGGTGCTTTGTTATTTCATGGCAAAGAAATATTTTATGCTCCAGCTTTACCTTTAGAAGAAGTTTTTGACCCAACTGGTGCTGGCGATACTTTTGCTGGTGGATTTATAGGTTATTTAGCCAAAACAGGCGATATAAGCTTCGAAAACATGAAGAATGCAGTTATTTATGGTTCTGCTATGGCTAGCTTCTGTGTGGAGCGTTTTGGTACTGAAAGATTAGTAGATTTAACCGAAACAGAATTAAACAATAGAATTGCTGAATTTAAAAAACTTTCAACTTTTAGCATTTAATAATTCAAATTATATTTCATAAAAAAAACCTTCAGTTTAAAAGCCGAAGGTTTTTTTTATGTTTTTTTTAAAAAACTATTTTACAATTTTTATTTCAATACTTTTATTTTTTACTTCTCCAGTTTTGTTATCTGCTATTGGTTTTTTGATTTCAAATGCATAGGCAGTTATTCTATCTTTTGAAACGTCTTTTTTGGCTAAAAACTTTATCAACGCAAGTGCTCTTTTTTGAATTAATTTCAAATGCTTTTTATCATTCTCTTCATTTTCATTATAACTATTAATAATTAAATTATATGATGGTTTTGCATTTAGCAATTTAGCTAGTTCTTCTAAACTTACCAATGATGTAGCTTTTATTACAGGTTTTCCTTCCTCAAATTCTAAATTATTTATAGCATCATTTAAAATTTTTCGTTCTTCTATTGGTAACTCAATTTCCATTGTATCAATAGTAGCACCAGGACAACCATTCAAATTAACGTTCCCTGAATCGTTCACACAACTATCATTTATATCAGCTACGCAATCATTGTCTTTATCTGGGCAACCATTGGTACAAGGGTTGCCTGGAATATCTATACAATTATCTTCATTGTCAGGAACCCCATCATTATCCATATCTGAACAACCATTTAATGCTACAGATCCGTAATCTTTCCAACATTTATCTTTTATGTTTGGAATTCCATCACCATCTCTATCATTGTTTCTGCCAATATTCCAATTTACTCCAGCCCTAATATTTATAAATTTAGCTTCATCATATTGAATAGTTGCAATTAAATTATCGCTGAATAAATAAGTTTGAAATGGTCCAAGATTTAATGAAAATCCTACGCCTGCGTTAGTAAAATTGTTGTTATAATAAGCTCCACTTATTCTTAAATCTAAAATTGACCATACTTTTTTGGTAAATGATAAACTCAAAGCTGGATTGAATTTTTTGGATCCAAAATTATTAAAAAACACAAAGTCAAACATGTTATTATAGTTCAATGCATATTGAGCTCCTAAATATAATTTTGCATTTAAATTAGTGGTGTATGCGTTGGTAGTTTCAGTAGGCACAAAAACTTTTGTAATGATTGAATCTTGAAGTTCGGTGAATCTTTTTTCTAATGAATCAAATTGATTGAGGTCTTTTAAATCAACTCCTTTATAATTAAACTCTTTAGTGTCTAAGTTGTAGTTCCTGTAATTTTTATCCCAATTTATATATCCTAAATCTATCAAACTGGCGGAAACTGAAACATGTTGGTTAAATTTATAATTTGCGCCAAAGTCAATTCCCCACCCAGATCCTGATACATTTTCTCTTTTTAAAAGGAATTCATATAAATAATCCATTTCATTAAATGTAGAGTCTGCCTTACCAGAACGACCAATTCCAGAGAATATAGTTTGTTTTAAATTAAAATCATTTTTCATTAAGTCTTCTATACCTGCTATACTCACTTTAAATCCTGCTTTTATGTACAACGAATCTTCATTGGAAGCTAATTTTAAAGTACTTTGTTCAGTATTTACATTTAATATACCTTGTAAATATTTTACACGGACTCCAATGCTTAATTTATTAGTTATTTCTCTTGTGTAACCAACATGATAACCTAACCAAGCTGAAGAATTAATATCTACATTTCCCAAATCAGCTTGACGGTTCAATAAATTTTGAAAAAAGGTAGTGCCTTGCATTAAGCCTAAAATATCTTTTGGGGGGCTCCCCATAAAATCATAATTAAACTGAACACCTAAGCTGAAGTAATTTTTTTTAATGGCAAAGCCAATAAAAACAGGATCTATTACAGTAGAAATTCCCAAGTTATTGAATGATAAATTTGGGTCTTTCACTATTCTTCTAAAAGTACTATCGGCATTTTCTTCTTTGTTGAAAAAATTGGCTAAAGTCATTTCGGGCATTTGCCCACTTACATAAGCTGAGGGCAATCCAAAAGTGAAATTAGCTAATGGCCTAATACTAGGATTCAATAAATTACTTTGACCAACATTTCTAAAATTGTATAAGTTTAAATTTGTTTGAGCACTAATTTTATTTGATAAAATCAATATGGAAATAGTAATATAAATAATAATTTCTTTCATAATAATTGGTTTTTAGGTTCTAATTTTCGAGTTATTTAAAAAAAAATTATTTCTTAAGTGAAGCAATTATTCCAATTCCAATTTTCATATCATAATCACTGTATATTTTCACAGATTTTGTTCCATTATTTTCAGAAATCAAAGTGGTGTATGATTTTATTTTGTTTACATTTTTGCTTATTAGTTTTTGTAAACGAATTTGATCAAGTAAAATTTTTGATTTTGATTTTGAACTTTGTATAGTTTTACCATTTACATCAGTTATGGCGCTTGTAACTATTTTATCATAAATAATAGAATCTACAGGTATATTGTTTGAATCATTCATGAAAACAATTTTCATATTTGCTTCAAAAGGAAATCTATTTTCAATATTTAAACCCAATGTAACTTCTTTGAATTTATCAAATTGCTTAGCATCAAATGAGCTTGAATCTACTAATGAAAATGTATTGGTATGTAATGCCAAAGGCAAGTCAATTTCAACGTTTACATTTAAAGCATTTCCTTGTTTAATAAATTGATTTTTTGTTGGATCTAATATTGGATTTGAAATCAATTTTCCAACTATTTGTATGCTATGTGGTGGCAATGACATTAATTCATTAATTTTACCATTGCCATTTTTATTACTATAAACCTGATAAGTAGTTTTTATTTGACCAACTTCTGATACTAAAGGGAAATTTGCATCAAAAGGAAGCAATTGGGCATCTTGAGTTTTTCCATCATTGTTTTTCCCAATAAAATTATATTGAAATTGTAATGGAACTCCTATTGAATTATTGATAGTTAACTTTAATTCTGGAGCATCTAAATTAAATCCACCTTTTATGTAATCTAAAAATGATAAATCTATAAATTCATCATTATTAGTTTTTACTTCTATTCTACCCAAATAACCTTCAATATAATTTATTTGTGTGCTTGTAGTATTTATCTGTAAATTAATAAAATCAGTTGAATTAAATGTTACAGGTAATCCTGATGAAATTACTCTTGCTGAATATGTAATTGAAACATTGTTATATGGTTTCGATATTTTTTGTATTAAATCTAAATCTACTCCTGCAAGATTTATTGTTGAATCGTAATAAAAACTAGAAGAACCTGTATTTGGAATAGTAATTACTTGACTAGGATAAGCTAAACCGTTTTTTAAAGCTCCAGTAAAATTAATTGTTAATTCAATTGGTTCTTTTATAGTTGACTGAGCAACAATATTTACTTTTCCTGCTGATAATTTTAATTTTCTAATTCTTTGGGTAGAATCTTTTGGAGTAAAATCTAATGAAGTAGATTGACTTACTATACTTTGATTTGGAAAAACTGCAGTTCCGGAGTTCGCTTTTAATCCCCTTGTTTGAGCCGAAATTACTATTGAATCTAGGTAGTTAATATATAATGCTGTTGGTGCTGAACTATTAGTATTAAATACAGGCAATGAATATCCAACAGAATTACTTAATGTTTTACCTGCTATTGATATTGAATCAGATTTGCTTGCACCTGGTGCAATATTTGTAAAATTATAAACTCCTAATAATGATTGTGTAGGTGTAATATTATATAAGTTTAATGTAATAGCACTTAAATTTATTGGCAAATAATTGTGAATTTTGATAATTAAATATCCTTGTGAAAAAGTTACTGATGTAAAATCTGAAAATGCATCAAATGGCTTTATGTTTGTTATGTTTTGTGTAATGGCTGGAAAAATAGTAGTTGTTCCAGCTATTGTATCAAAAATGGCTTTAGCAGGTGCTGAAAAATTAGCCACCAAATCCTGTAAAGTAGATTTTTTAGAATTTGAAACATCGTTAATATTAATTTCACCCATATTATTATTAATATTTGTTACGTTCGTGTTTTCAAGTTTAAAAAAATCAGTAATTTCATACGTAAATAAGCTATCTTTTCTATATGAAAAATGAACCAAACCAGTATTGTCAACTGTTGTGTTAACAGAATCATTTTGAATAACGTTAAGCATGCTAATACTTGTGTTAAATAAAGGAATGCTAAACTCAGGCGTTGGCGTGTATGAATCGTATTTACTAAAATCAGTGCTATCTTTTTTACAAGAATTTGCTGTAAATATTATTAGTATTACAATTACAATATGTATTTTGGAGTGTCTAAAATTTTTCATATTTACTTTGTTTTGTTTTACAAATAAAGTAAATATTTTTTAAAATAACACTAATATCAAACAATTACATGCAAATTAAATATTAAAAAAATTAAAATAAGATAAATAAAT
>CAIUQQ010000104.1 GCA_903901345.1 uncultured Bacteroidota bacterium
GTGCAGAAACTTCTTTAGCAATTTTCTTTACTAATCCTTGTAAAACATTACCTGGACCACATTCATAAAAATTAGTAGCTCCATCATTTACCATAGCTTGAACTGATTGAGTCCATTTAACAGGCGCTGTTAATTGAGCAATTAAATTTTCTTTTATTTCATCAACGTTAGTAACTGCTTTAGCAACATAATTTTGATAAATAGGACAACTAGGTTCATTGAATTTTGTATTCATGATGGCTTCTGCCAATTCTTTACGAGCAGGTTCCATCAATGGAGAATGAAAAGCACCACCAACAGAAAGAACCAAAGCGCGTTTTGCCCCAGCAGCTTTCATTAATTCACAAGCTTTGTTTATTCCTTCAATAGTTCCTGAAATAACTAATTGACCAGGACAATTATAATTAGCAGCTACTACAATATCATTAGTAATTGAAGCACAAACTTCTTCTACTATTATGTCTTCTAAACCTAATACAGCCGCCATAGTTGATGGTTGAATCATACAAGCTTTTTGCATGGCCATTGCTCTTGCATAAACCAAACGCAAAGCAACATCAAAATTTAAAGTTTTATTAGCTACTAAAGCCGAAAATTCTCCTAAACTATGTCCCGCAACCATATTAGGTTTAAAGCTTTCGCCTAAACTTAATGCCTTAATTACAGAATGTAAAAAAACAGCAGGTTGGGTAATATTGGTTTGTTTCAAATCTTCGTCAGTTCCATTGAACATTACATCTGTAATTCTAAAACCTAAAATTTCATTTGCTCTTTCAAATAATATTTTTGATTCAGGGTTAGATTCATATAAATCTTTTCCCATTCCAACAAATTGGGCACCTTGACCTGGAAATATGTATGCGTTTTTCATTTATTATATATTTTAAAAATTATTCTCCGTAATATTCTACGTAGTTATTTTCAGTTTCAACTAATTTAATATAATGTAATTTTCCATTTTGAATTTTACTCTCTAATATATTCCAAATTTCAACTATTATATTTTCAATGGAAGGTAATATTCCTTTCATAAATTCTACATCTTCATTCAAATTACGGTGATCAATTTTTTCAACGATTTCATTTTTAATCATTGACTTCAATTGCTTCAAATCCATAACCATACCAGTTTCTGGATTTGCAATTCCTTTAATGGTTACAAATAATTCAAAATTATGTCCGTGATAATATTTATTGGAGCATTTTCCAAAAAAATCTTCATTTTCTTGCGCTGTCCATTTGGGATTATATAATTTATGAGCAGCATTAAAACGCTCTCTACGAGTAATATATACTATTTTTTGCTTATCAGCCATTTAAACTTTTATTTAAAAACTTCGCGAATATAAGTGAAGAAATATTTGATAACAAATTTCAATAAATATATGAAGGAATAGTATTTGTTTTTAAATGTCAAATGACTTCTGAATCTGCAATACACTTTTGCAAAAAAATATTGCCAATTGCATATTGTCTATTACTTATAAACTAAGGAGCTAACCTCTCTATTTTCCATGAATTATCGATTTGTAATTGATATAAAAAACGATCGTGCAACCTACTAGAACGTCCTTGCCAAAACTCAAAACTGATTGGTTCTACAATATATCCGCCCCAATGAATTGGCCGTAATAGAGGTTCTTCTTCAAATAATGCTTCCATTTTTTTTAAGCTTTCTTCCAATATTGCTCTATTGGCAATTACTTTACTTTGTGGAGAAGCATGCGCGCCAATTTTACTCCCAACTGGACGGCTATTAAAATAAGAATCAGACCTGTCTTCAGCAATTTTAAATGCATTTCCAACTATACGAACTTGACGTTGTAATTCTGGCCAAAAAAACACCAAAGAAACCTTATTATTTTCCAACAATTCTTGTCCTTTATTACTTTCATAATTGGTAAAAAATTCAAATCCTTTCGGTTCAATTCCTTTTAATAAAACAATACGTGCAGCAGGATAACCATTGCTACCAATAGATGCTAAAGTCATGGCGTTTGGTTCTAATATTTCTGCTTTTATAGCTTCATCAAACCATATTTCAAATTGTACAAAAGCATTTTGATTCAAATCTTTTTCATCAAAAGTTTTTAGTAAATAATCTGTTCTAATATCTGCAATATTCATAATTAATTTTTCAACATTTTTTGTTCACCAAATTCTAAAATTTTATCTATAAATTCATAAGGCTTATAATTATTCAAAGCACATTGATGGAAAATAGCGGTAGCGGGAGTCATTCCCGGCAATGAATTGATTTCTATAATAACTACTTCTACCCTATTTTTATCAAATATTTTCACAAAAGCATCAATTCTACAATAGCCTTCAACATTTAAAACTTTTGCTGTTTTTTTCAAAACTTCCCTTACTTTTTCACTTATTTCATGTTGAATTTTTGGACTTTTACTAAACCTACTTGGTGTAATATTTTGTCCTTGTCCTGCTA
>CAIUQQ010000105.1 GCA_903901345.1 uncultured Bacteroidota bacterium
CATAAAAATGCATGGATATTTTTTATATTTTTAAATAATACAACAGTTAAAAAATAAAAAGTAGTTACATACCAAATTCTTGCTAAAACAAATTTTACAGAAACCAATACCATTTGGCTAAAAAAAGTATCAAAAATAAGCCAAGCAAGGTTAATTAAAATGGCAATAGCAATGGGCTGTTTAAAGATTCTGTAGTCGTAATTTCTGTCAATAATAAATTTAAAAAGTACCGTGGCGGTTAATAATATTAGTAAAGGTTCATCGGGTAAACTAATACCTAAACCACCGCCAATATTATCAAATTCAATGGAAAGAGGAATGATAAATGAGAGAAATAATATTAATAAATCGGAGCGAAAAACTGCTGCAACTAATACTAAAACAACAAAAGGCAACACACTTAACCATTCATAACCAAGCCATAAAGCAATAATATTAAGTATAATAAACCCAATACCAATGCCATAAAACCAATGCTGACTTTGTTTTAATTCCAAAACTTATGCGTTGATATTTATTTGTTTTATTTTTTCAGTAAAAAGCAAAACTATGCAGCCCAAAATAAATGAACCGAATATGGAAACAACCACAATAATTCCTCTAATTGGATAGGCTTTTTTCTCTGAAGTGGTAGCTTGTTGAAGTATAAATACATTACTTAAATTAGCACTCACATCTACATTTGCTTGTTCTAATTTCTTACGTAATTCACTTAATTTTTCTAACTCTAAAACCAAAGTTTCTTGCGATGAAATAGCCTCACTTCCATACTGAGCCAAACTTGCTTGTTGCTTATTAATAAAAGCCTGGTTACCGCCTTTTCCTGCTAATTCTGTAATGGCTTTTGATTGCTCCTCAAAGCTGTAAACTCCTTTAGCGCCTAAGTCGCGCATGGTTTGTTTAATGGTATTTACCTCAGCTTCTTTGTTTTTATATTGTTGCTCAATAATTGCTAATGCTTGAAGTGCAATTCGTTTTTGAATATCCGTTTTTACACTGTCTAAAAGTAAAACTACACCATTGGCAATTTCTGCCGCTTTTTCAGGAACTTCATCTAACACATTTACTTCTATGGAAGCATAAGCAGTTTTTTTTACACTAATATGTTTTTTGTATAAATTACCCATTTTAAAGTTTTTCTCGCCATCGTTCTCATCAATTTTATAATGCTCACGCAATTTAAAATTATTAATTACTCTGTTCTTTAAATTGTCACTTTCCAACATCTGTATAAACTGTTGCGCTGTGGCTTGTTCCCCAAATTCTAGTGGATCTTTCGATTTTACTCGCGTATCTGAAAGTAAAGCACTAGAAATTGAATTGTTGGTGGAAGGATAAAATATGGCTGTTGATTTATACAAAGGCGTTATAAACCAAGGCCCTGAAAAAATTATTGCTGCTATTCCGGCTCCAATTGATATAATGCTTAGCGGCTTTTTATATTTTATTAAAAATTTTACTACATCAACTAATTCAAAGTAGTACGTTCTTTTGTCTTGTGTCA
>CAIUQQ010000106.1 GCA_903901345.1 uncultured Bacteroidota bacterium
TTACCAATATATTGTACCTACGGCACAAAGTTGTTTGGGTTTGTTACCAATATGTAGTGCCTACTGCACATTGATAGTGAGGCATAGCATACCTTACCAATATATTGTACCTACGGCACAAAGTTGTTGAGACATAACATAGATTGATGGATCATCTTTTCCGACATTTTATACCTACGGCACAAATTAGTAAAGCCTCGTAGAGGTGAAACTATTGTAAAAATATAAAAGCTAAAACCTTCAAAGTCTCATAGAGACGCAACTATTGTAAACTACAAAAACAACCAATCAAAGTCGGCAGAAGGTCCTAAACGCAAGGTAGGTAAAGGTATTTTTATGTAGTTTAAAGTTCTTGCTAAAATGATTTGTCCACCCGTTTTTTGCGGAATTATTTTACGCCAATCAATGTCGAGTGACAAGTAATATTCATAATTACCTAATCCTTTAAACTGTTCTTCGTTATAACCTAAGTAATAATTGTTAAGTGTATTGTCTACACCAAAACCACCGGCAATACATAAAAAATCGGGCCATAGTTTTTCTGCTTTTGATCCTTTGGGTAACCAATCGTTTACAGTTAAAGTTAGCCAATAAGTATGGTTCATATAATCGTCAATCCAATCGGCTTTACCTTCCCGTTTTACATCGTAAAAAAACCTATCGTGTTGGTAGTAACTGAACTTGTAATTGATGGCTTTTAGCTTTGGGAATTTATACTTCAAATAAGGAATGGCACTACCAAAAGTACCTGCGGCTAAGTCGCCAACACTAAAACCATAAGTAGGAGCAAAGCCATCTTTTAGTTCTATGAATGAATGCATGGCTGTACCTAATATAAAGGAATATAAATATGATTTATTGTCGCTCATACCCGTCCATTTTAGGGCATCATGAACTAATTCTGCAGTAATTAATCCACCCATTACATGCGCACATTTATCTATGTTTTTGGCATATTTATAATCAGCGCCAGTATCAAAATGAAAGGTTTGAATATTGTTTTTCCACCAAGCATTATGAACATATATATAGGAAGCACCTAATGTTAATGTGGAAGTTCCTAAAACTAAAGCTAATTTATTTCTATCTGCTTTTTGTTCTATAACTTTGCTTGAATCAATAGGTTGGTTATACTGTGCTAAACAATTTTGGGTAAATAATATTACTACTAATAAACTATATAAAAACCTAGCTATTGTTATTTTCATTGGAGGTAAATAATATAATTTAAAAAGGAAAGTTAATAGGTTTATAAACTAAAATACTTGACTAGCAATTTTTCTAGTAGTTTCAGCCAATCCCATGGTATAGTAATGTAATACAGGTGTTCCTGCTGCTTTTAACTCCTTCGATTGTTGAATGGCCCACTCAATACCTACTTCTTTTACGGCTTTATCGTCCTTACATTTTTCTATTTCATTGGTTAATATTTCAGGAATATCAATATGGAATATTTTAGGTAAAACACTCAATTGTTTTTTTGTAGTTATAGGTTTTAAACCTGGAATTATTGGTACATTTATTCCCATTGCTTTTACAGTATCTACAAAGTCTAAAAACTTTTTATTGTCAAAAAACATTTGGGTAACAATGTATTCTGCACCAGCATCTATTTTGGCTTTTAACCATTTTAAATCACTCGACATATTAGGAGCTTCGTAATGTTTTTCAGGATAACCGCTTACCGATATACAGAAATTTGATTGACTGGCATTTTCTAAATCTGGATCTAGGTAAATGCCGTTATTCATGTTTTTTACTTGCGTTAATAATTCTATGGATGTTTTATTTCCATCGGGTTCGGGAACAAAGTTTGACTCATTTTTAACATTATCGCCACGCAATACCAATACATTGTCCACCCCCAAAAAGCTTAATTCTATTAAAGCATTTTCGGTTTCTTCTTTGCTAAAACCTCCACAAATTAAATGGGGTACAGTATCTATTTTGTAATGGTTCATTAAAGCTGAGCAAATAGCTACAGTTCCTGGACGTTTGCGGGTATATACTTTGTCAAAACTACCATCTATTCGCTTACGTAACACAAACTCTTCGCGGTGATATGTTACATCAATAAAAGCAGGCTTAAATTCTATTAATGGATCTATTCCATTGTATACAGAGTTAATATCTTTTCCTTTTAAAGGTGGCAATATTTCTATTGAAAATAATGTTTCTTTAGCATTTGAAATTATATCGGTAACTTTCATTGTTTGTATTTTTGTAGTAATAGATGTTTGGTGCAATTATAATATAAATTTTGGATTTTGAATGTTGAATGTTGAATGATGAATGTTGAATTTTGAATGATGAAGTCCCGACACATCGCATGTGCGTCAACTTAAGAAGCAAAAAAAGAGAAACTCCAAAGGAGTTTAATATTAATAGCCCCGAATGAAATTCGGGGTTAAAGTGTAGAAAAACAA
>CAIUQQ010000107.1 GCA_903901345.1 uncultured Bacteroidota bacterium
AATGACATCAATACATTTCAAAAATACAGTTCAGCATGAAGCAAAAAGTTTGCGTAAATATGCTTATCAATTGACTCGTAATATTGACGACACCGATGATTTAGTTCAAGAAACGATGTTAAAAGCATTTACTTACCAAGATAAATTTCAAGAGGGAACAAATTTAAAAGGTTGGTTATATACAATTATGAAGAATACCTTTATAAATAATTACCGAAGAATGATAAAAAGGAATACTTTTATTGACAATACCAATAATGAGTATTTTATTGATTCTTTTGCAATTACTGAAGCAAATAAAGGGGAACAAAAATTTATTATTCAAGACATTGAAGCTGAAATAGAAAAATTACCTTTAAATTTAAAAACTCCTTTTACCATGAGTTTTAACGGTTATAAATATGAAGAAATTGCTGTAATGCTAAATATTCCAATTGGAACTGTTAAAACCAGAATTTTTGTTGCAAAACGTGAATTGAAAGCAAAGTTAAGCAACTATGCAAAAATGTATGGTTACGATAAAATTGCTGAGGAAATTGCAGCATAAACAATTAAAAAATTGTATTTGATTTTAAATTATATGTAAAATTAAGGCCTATCATAAATTATTTGATGGGCCTTTTTTTTTAAAATTTAAATATATAAAACATGTGATAAATAATATTTTCAATTAAACATTTATTCGTACATTTGAAGTATTGAAAAAATGGATTTCCATATTGTTTTTGAGTGCATATTTATTAACTGCTACTGAGTTTAATGAATTGTTCAAATTGCCATTATTGGTAGAACACTTTATGGAACACAATGAAGGAAATAAGCAAGTATCTTTTTGGGAATTTTTGTGTAATCATTATTCAACTACTGCAATTAAAGATGCTGATAGCGATGAAGACATGAAATTACCTTTTAAATCTCAATCGCATTTTGAAAAGAATAATACCATTAATTCAATCTGTTTTGATTTTACTGTTGAAACAAATAATTTAACTTCATTTATTGTAAAGGATTTTGTTATTATATCGGAACAATTTAACAATATATCTTCTCTTAATACCATTTGGCAACCGCCAAAATTTTTATAAATATATTATATATTTTCGCCTTAAATTATTTGATTTAACAGTTAATTTTTCTACTGTTTTGTCAATTAATTCTGTGGTTTTTTTTTAAATTTAAATATTTTATGCATTATGCTGAATAGTATTATTTCATTTTCTGTAAAGCAGAAACTGATCATAGGGCTTTTTACAATTGCCTTAATTGGTTATGGTAGTTACCAATTTACAAAACTACCCATTGATGCCGTTCCCGATATTACTAATAATCAGGTTCAGGTAATTACTATTGCGCCATCTTATGGTGCAACCGATATTGAAAGATTAGTTACGTTTCCCATTGAATTGGCTAATAGTAATATTTCTGGTTTACATGAAATCAGAAGTTTTTCACGTTTTGGGTTATCGTTAGTTACCATTGTTTTTGAAGATGGAATTGACATTTATTGGGCTCGTCAACAAGTAGCAGAAAGATTACAGCAAGTTCAAGCCGATTTGCCAAAGGGAATCGGTTCTATTTCTATGGGACCTGTAACTACTGGCTTAGGCGAAATTTATCAATATTCTGTTCGTGCAAAAGAAGGATATGAAAGTAAATACGATGCCATGGAATTACGAACTATTCAAGATTGGATGGTGCGTAGGCAATTACTAGGCGTAAAAGGTGTGGCCGATGTGAGCAGCTTTGGTGGTAAATTGAAACAATATGAAATTGCTATCAATTCCAATAAACTTCAATCTTATAATATTACGGTTAATGATGTTTTTGCTGCTTTGGAAAGTAATAACCAAAATACTGGTGGCGCTTATATTGAAAAAGGTCCAACTGTTTTATATATCCGTAGTGAAGGTTTAGTAGGAAGTATTGATGATATCAAATCGGTTTTAATTAAAAAAACTTCAAGTGGAGCTCCACTTTTAATTAAAGATGTGGCTGATGTTCGTTTTGGATATGCCACCCGTTATGGTGCCATGTGTTATAACGATAAAGGCGAAGTAGCAGGTGCAGTTGTAATGATGTTGAAAGGCGCAAACAGTAGTGATGTAATTAAAAATGTAAAAGAAAGAATTGCGCAAATTCAAAAAACATTGCCCGAAGGTGTAATCATTGATCCGTTTTTAGACAGAACAAAAATGGTAAATAATGCCATTGGAACTGTTAAAACTAATTTACTCGAAGGTGCTTTGATTGTACTTTTTGTGCTGATATTATTTTTAGGAAACATGCGTGCTGGATTTTTAGTGGCTTCAGTAATTCCATTAGCCATGCTTTTTGCAGTAATCATGATGAATATTTTTGGTGTAATTGGAAATTTAATGAGCTTAGGAGCATTAGATTTTGGATTAATTGTAGATGGTTCCGTTTTTATTGTGGAAGCGGTGCTGCATCAATTAACACATAGCAAACATTTTGCTACCTCCAATCTTTTATCGCAAAAGCAAATGGATTCTGAGGTAACAGGTGCTTCTAAAAAAATGGCTAGAAGTGTGGTTTTTGGACAAATAATTATCCTAATTGTTTATTTACCAACTTTTGCATTACGTGGCATTGAAGGAAAAATGTTCATTCCAATGGCGCAAACTGTTGCTTTTGCTTTACTTGGAGCATTTTTACTTTCTATCACTTATATTCCAATGATGAGTGCTTTGTTAATGAGTAAAAAGATTTCACATAAAAAGACTTTTTCTGATAAAATGATGGAATTTTTTGAACGTCATTATCAAAAAGCTTTAAATAATGTGCTCAAATTTCCAAAAACAATAATCATTTCTGCGGTTTCCTTATTTGCTATTTCCGTTTTTGTTTTATCTCACATGGGAGGGGAGTTCATTCCAGCTTTGGAAGAAGGTGATTTTGCTGTAGAAACTAGGGTTTTAACAGGAAGTAATTTAACCACAACTATTGAAAATACACAAAAAGCTGCTAAAATTTTAAAGGAACAATTTCCTGAAGTACAACAAGTAGTTACCAAAATTGGAAGTGGTGAAATTCCAACAGATCCAATGCCTATGGAAGCTGCCGATATGATGGTAATTTTAAAGGATAAAGACGAATGGACTTCTGCAAAAACTTTTCCAGAACTTTCTGAAAAAATGAGCAAAGCCATTGAAGCCGTTCCCGGTGTTACTACTAGTTTTCAGTTCCCTGTTCAAATGCGTTTTAACGAATTAATGACAGGCGCTAAGCAAGATGTAGTATGTAAAATATTTGGTGAAAATATGGATACTTTGGCTCATTATGCTGAAAAATTAGGCCAATTATCTGCAACTGTTGAAGGAACAAAAAACCTTTTTGTGGAGCCAGTTAGCGGAATGCCGCAAATTATTATTGAATATAACAGAGCTGCAATTGCGCAATATGGGTTAAATATTTCTGATATAAATAAAGTGGTAAATACTGGTTTAGCCGGCCAGTCTACTGGTTTTGTTTTTGAAGGTGAAAAACGTTTTGAATTGGTAGTTCGTTTAGCTGGTGACCAACGGAAAAATATTGAAGATGTAAGAAATCTTTTGATACCTACAAATATGGGCGTTCAAATTCCTTTAAGCCAATTGGCCAATGTGGAAATGAAAGAAGGCCCTAATCAAATTCAACGAGAAGATGCCAAACGAAGAATTGTTGTTGGCTTCAATGTTCGTGGCCGCGATGTGCAATCAATTGTAGAAGAATTGCAAAGCAAAGTGGAGAAAAATATTAAGTTTCCTGCTGGTTATTATGTAACTTATGGTGGTGCTTTTGAAAACTTAAATGCAGCCAAAGCAAGGTTAAGTGTAACTGTTCCAATTTCATTATTGTTGATTTTTTTATTGCTTTATTTTTCATTCAATTCTATCAAACAAAGTTTGCTTATTTATTCAGCCATTCCGCTTTCAGCAGTTGGTGGAATATTTGCATTGTCTATTCGTGAAATGCCTTTTAGTATTTCGGCAGGTGTTGGTTTTATTGCACTTTTTGGAGTAGCAGTATTAAATGGAATTGTGCTCATTGCGGAGTTTAATCGATTAAAAGCAGAAGGATGGAGCAATACCAGAAAACGAGTTTTGATGGGAACTAAAATCAAATTACGCCCAGTATTAATGACTGCCTTTGTTGCTTCTTTAGGGTTTTTGCCTATGGCAATAAGCAGCGGTGCAGGTGCCGAAGTTCAACGTCCTTTAGCCACTGTAGTAATTGGGGGATTAATGATTGCTACGCTTTTAACATTATTCGTATTGCCAATTTTGTATGTATTGCTCGAAAATTTTGAGAGTAAACGAATGAATAAATTAGATGTAAAAAAGGTTATTTCAACATTATTAGTTATTAGTTTTTTTGTATTTTCATCAAACGTAAATGCTCAAAATACAATCACATTACAAGCTGCAATTGATAGTGCTTTAAGCAACAACTTAAATGTTAAAAACGAAAAACTGAAAGCTGATTATCAGAAAAAGTTGATTAGCACTGGTGCCAATATTCCGCAAACAATGGTGAATGCGGAGTACGGCCAAATCAATAGTATTTATACCGATACACGTTTTGGAATTGTTCAAAATTTGAATTTTCCAACCGTTTATTCCTATCAAAAAAGTGCTTTAAAATCGCTTTGGAAAAGCAGTAATATAAATGTAGCTTTAAAGGAAGTAGAACTAAAAAAACAAGTACGACAAGCATTTTATTCATACTTGTATTTATTGCAAAAACAAAAATTATTGCAAAGCAACGATAGCATGTATATTGGTTTTTTAACAAAGGCTACCGCTCGTTTTAAATCGGGTGAAAGCAATGTGTTAGAATATACCACAGCCGAAAATCAAAGGGCGCAAATTAGCATCCAATTGAATCAGTTAAATACCGATATGGAATTATTATTGATGCAATTTCAATTGCTTTTGAATACTTCAATAGCTTATATTCCAAGTGATGATAATTTTAAAATGAATAATGCCAATCAAACCGATAGCAATGTAATTGGAAACCATCCATCCATTAAATTATTGCAACAGCAAAAACAGTATTATTTGGTAAACACACGATTGGAAAAAGCGCGTTTATTGCCAGAATTAACGCTTGCTTACAGCAATATGAGTATAAAAGGAGTTGGAGCCGATAATATAGATTATGGTTATGAAAAACGCTTTCAAGCTGCACAAATTGGTTTAGGAATTCCTTTGTTTTTCAGGTCATTTAATGCCAAAATTGGTGCTTCAAAATTAGAACAATTAATGGCTGAAAATAGGTTGAAAACGGAAACAAATATGCTGAATGCTGAATGGAATAAAACCAATACTCAATATTCAAATTATTTGAAAACAATTACTATTTACGAAAGTAATACTTTGAATAATGCGCAATTAATTATTGAAACTGCTAACAAACAATTTGCCAATGGCGACATCAATTATATAGAATGGGTGATGCTCACTAATCAGGCAATTGCTATAAAAAATGAATACTTAAATGGTGTTTATAATTTAAACGAAAGTATCATACAATTGAATTATTTAAACAATAAATAATATGCAAAAACAAAAGGTAAATACTATTCAAATGCAGCAAATATTAGTGGCGGTTTCCGTTGTGTTATTTGCTATGAAAATTGTTGCTTGGATGCTAACTTCATCAGTAGCTATTTTAACCGATGCGTTAGAAAGTACTGTAAACGTAATTGCAGGTTTTATAGGCTTGTACAGCATTATTTTGTCATCTAAACCAAAGGATAAAGAACATCCATACGGTCATGGAAAAGTGGAATTTATATCATCGGCTTTCGAAGGTTTGTTAATCAGTTTTGCTGGACTAATTATTATTTATGAAGCCATTAATAATTTTATTCATCCGCATGAATTAAAACAATTAGATTATGGTTTGATTTTGATAGCCATAACTTCGGCTGTTAATTATTTTGTTGGACATTTATGTGTTACAAAAGGTAAAAAAGAAAACTCGCCAATATTAATTGCTAGCGGTGCGCATTTAAAATCCGATACCTATTCAACCCTTGGTTTATTAGTAGGTTTGGGATTAATTATGATTACAGGATTTGCATGGATTGATAGTTTAACAGCCATCATTTTTGCTTTCATTATCATTTATACAGGCTACAAAATTATTCGCAAATCGCTATCAGGAATGATGGATGAAACGGATGAAGAAATTATTGCCGACATTATCAAAGTATTGAACGAAAACAGGGAAAATGATTGCATTGACGTTCATAATATGCGTGTTATAAATTACGCTGGAAATTACCATATAGACTGTCATTTAACGGTTCCGTTTTATATAAACGTAAACCAAGCGCATGATATTTTAGATACTTTAACCGATTTATTGAAAAAACATTTTGACGATAGAGTTGAATTTTTTATTCATGTAGATGGTTGTTTATTTACCCAATGTACCCTTTGCAATGTTCAGAATTGCAGCGAAAGAAAACAAAAATTTGTTCATCAAATAGCATGGACACAAGAAAATATTTTATCAAATAACAAACACATTTTAGAAAATGAAAAATAATATCAATAAGCTCCCGATAAATCGGGATGTCATTCTGAGCGGAGTCGTAGGAGGCAATTGGCAATATACTCCCGATGCATCGGGAGGCAAAATTAAAAATAACTTGGGCGTCATTGCGAGGTACGAAGCAATCTCATTGACAGATTGCCACTCACGCTTTTGCGTGATCGCAGTGACGAATAGTTGTATAAAAACAATTTTATTGCTAACAATTTTAACTGCTTTTTTTGCCTGTGGCAATTCAAAACCTGCAGAAAAAGAAGCTGTAACTGCGGTGGAAACTGTAGTGAATTTAACCAACGATCAAATAAAAAATGCCAATATTGGTTTAGGTAAATTGGAACAAAAAACGGTTTCAAGTATTTTAAAAGTAAATGGAAAAATAGATGTTCCACCACAAAATATGGTATCGGTAAGTGTGCCTTTGGGTGGTTATTTGAAATCTACCAAGTTACTACCAGGTATGCATGTAAACAAAGGCGAAGTGATTGCTGTAATGGAAGACCAGCAGTATATTCAAATTCAGCAAGATTACTTAATGGCTAAAGCAAAATTGGTGTACAGCACCAGCGAATATAACCGCCAGAAGGAATTGAACTTAAGCAAAGCTAGCAGTGATAAAGTTTTTCAGCAAACGGAAGCAGAGTTTTCTACTCAAAAAATAATGGTAAAAGCACTTTCTGAAAAACTGAAATTGATTGGCATCAATCCTGAAACAATCAATGAAAATACCATTTCAAAAAGCATCAATATTTATTCGCCAATTAACGGATTTGTGACCCTAGTAAATGTAAATATTGGTAAGTATACTCAACCAAGTGAAGTGCTTTTTGAATTGGTAAATCCAACTGATATACACTTAGCTTTAACCATATTTGAAAAGGATTTAGCGCAAATAGCCATTGGTCAAAAATTAGTAGCTTATACTAATAATAAACCCAATGTAAAACATCCTTGCGAAATTATTTTAGTTGGTCAAACCATTTCGGCCGATAGAATAACTGAAGTGCATTGCCATTTTTTAGATTATGATAAAACGCTTTTGCCGGGTATGTATATGAATGCTGAAATTGAATTGAAAAAGAACGATGCATTTGTGTTACCAGAAGATGCAATCGTACGTTTTGAAAACAGGGAATATGTGTTTGTAGAAAAAGATAAAAATAATTTTGAAATGGTTCCTGTAACCACCGGTAGTGCAGAAAAAGGTTTTATTGAAATTTTAGATGCTGAAAAATTAGTAGCAAAAAACATAGTAACCAAAGGTGCTTACAGCATTTTGATGAAAACAAAAAACAAGTCGGAAGAGTAAATCTGATTTGTGATTTTTGATTGATGATTTGTGAAATATACTTTGTCAAAGTTTTGGACTTTGACAAAGTATTTTAACTATCCGAAGAGTTAGCGAAGCGCTCTTCGGATTTTAAATGAATTGTAGTGTCTTGGACACGGGCAAATTGAAACGAGTTACAAACTCTTATTTCATTTATTATTTCGTAGTCTGCAACGCCATAGCCCATCACACAAGACTACGAACAGTGTGAAAACTCTGAAAGAGTTTAATTTGAATAGCCGTGGGTAGCTACCCACGGTTATAAATGTGAAAAATAAACTAACCCTGAAAGGGTTAAATAACAGCATAAATATTCAACTCCTTCAGAGTTGCGTTGTTGGTTCATTTTCTTCTACGCATTGCATGCGTGGCTATTCATATTAAATCCTTTCAGGATTGTTTGTTAGATTTCCCTAATTCTTTTTCAAACTTTCTATTTCTACTCTCATGCTGCGCAACATAGCCATAATGCTATCCAAATTTAACTCTTCTTCTTTGGTATCGCTCATGTTTAAATTACACACAAACTCCCAAATTTCAACGAGCGTAGCCGCATGAATGGTATAAGGTTCGTAGTTTTTATTATCCGAAACAAGTAGCAAATTATTATCGGTTCTGTACACACGTTTATAAACCACACCTTCATCGTGGGTTATTAATACATAAGTACTACCATTCCTCACGTCTTTTATCGATTCTACAAACTTTCCAATTACATAACTACCATCTTTTAACGGTGGCATTGAATCGCCTTTAATAGGAAACGCACGGTGCTTACCTATTACCCTAAAAGGCAAATTCATCAAAGGCAAACTTTCAATAAACTCAGGATCGGCATAACCATTTAAATAGCCAGCAGAAGCTTTTGCGGTTACTACTTCCACCAAATCATTGTTGTTTTTATCAACCATAATGGGAAACAGAATTCTGTTTTCGCCAACGGTGATAAATGAAGTACTTTCTGTAGTTCGTAAATCGCATTTTACCAAAGTATCAATAGATACATGGAACAAGTTTGAAATCTTAATCAAGGTTTCTACTGGCGGGTCGCAACGTTCCTCTTCATACGAACCAATTTTTGCTCGTGAACTATCTAATGCATTGGCTAGTTGCTCTTGCGACCATTTTTTTAATTGCCTTAAATGCTTAATATTACTTGAAATTTTGCTCATGCTAAAATATTTAGTACAATATTACTAAAAATATTAGTATTATTGCACACTGTTTTCAACAAACATTTTTACATTGTATGTGTAAGTGGAGATTATTTAATTATTTAATTTGATTACAACTTTTAAACAATAAATATCTCCACTTTACAATGGAAATAATCTTATAAATTTTGTAAAATTGTAATCTTTCAATTATAAAAAAATGCAGGCAATAAATCTTTCACAATTACTTTATAAAATAGATGAAACCCTACAAAGCCAATTTGGCTTTCAAACATTTTGGATAAAAGCAGAAATTACAGATGTTAAAAAATACGAATCAAAACGTTGGTGTTTTTTGAAACTCATTGAAAAAAAAGATACGGAAATTATAGCCGAAATGAAAGCCACAGCTTGGAGTCAAGGTTATGTATTTATTGAACAATTTGAACGTTTAACCCAACAACATTTTACTAATGGATTGCAAATTATTTGCAAAGTAAAAGTAAAATATAGCATCAAATACGGTTTAAGTTTTGATGTATTGGAAATTGATAATAGCTTTGCTTTGGGTCAAATAGAGTTGCAAAAACAAGCTACATTAAAACGATTAGTTGATGAAAGTAATGGACAAATTACTAAAGATGAAGAGCAATATTTTACTCCAAATAAAAAATTAAAACTCTCAGTTGTTATTCAAAAAATAGCTTTAATAACTGCTCAAAATTCTGACGGCCAGCGCGATTTTAATAACGAGTTATTGAATAATAATTATGGTTATGCGTTTGAAATAGATGAATATTTATGCCAAATTCAAGGCGATAAAGCACACGAAAATATCATCATGCAATTTGAGAAAATTATGGCCAGTAATATTAATTACGATTGTGTGGCCATGGTGAGGGGAGGAGGGAGCGAAACAGATTTTAAACCTTTTGAACAATATGATTTAGCAAAATTAGTAGCCAACTTTCCCATACCAGTTTTTACTGGAATAGGCCACGATAGAAATACTTCCATTGTTGATTTAATGGCACGCCAATTAAAAACACCTACCAAAGTTGCCGCTCATATTGTTGACCATAATTATATGTTTGAAAATAATTTGTTGTATCAGTTTAACCAAATAGAACAAAACATTGCTTTAAAAATAGATAGGGCCAAGCAAAATTTAGTAAATTTAAAACGATTACTTCAAAGTTTAGACCCTGAAAATGTATTGAAAAAAGGCTATGCTTTGGTGAAATTAAATAATAAAATTATTAGTGATGTTGCTCAACTGCAAAATGGAAATGAAATAGAAACGTATATAAAAAACACTAAAATTGTAAGCATTATTTCTGATGTAGAAAAAGTGAAATAAATTCGAATAAATAAATTCTAAATTTATTAAATAAAAAAGCAATTAACAAAATGTCATCCTGATTGCCTTATTTGTCATCCTGAGCGGAGTCGAAGGAGGCAATATGCAATTAGCAATAAACAAGTTAACCAACCAAAAACTTAATCAAAAAATCTCCAAATCAATAAATCAAAAATGACACAAGAAATAACATACAGCCAAGCGCAAAAAAAACTAGAAGAAATAGTAGCGCAAATGGAAAACAATGAAATAGATTTAGAAACGCTTTCAGTAAAACTGATTGAAGCCAAAGAGCTTGTAAAATTATGCGAAACTAAATTGAGAAATATCGAAGAAATTATAAAGTAAGTTTTTAAACTTCTATTTGCAAATGCTATTTATTAATTAATTTATCAAAATATATAGCACCCAAACCATAGGCAATACAATCAAGCCAATCAGCAGTAAAACTTTTACTTAAATGCGGAATTACCAATTCAAACATAATACAGAAGTATAACCAAGCAAATACAATCAAAACCCGATTGAATTTATATTCATTGGTTTTTAAAATTTTTTTCCTTTGAATGATTAATGCAATTCCTAAAATGATGGGTAATAAGGTTAAATCGTCTAAGTAATTGTCAAAAAACTGCACATGAATTTTTGCAGCTAATAAAATGGAGTGAATCATCCATAATAAAATAGCTATATAAAAATAGAAATATTTGTTTTTAGGAGTCATAATTTATAAAGGTAATGCCAATATTATAAAAGTAACCAATGTAATTATTCCAAAAATGATTGCTTGTCCTCCATGAATAGCTTTTTCAAATAGGAACAGCAACTTATTATGTTCAGCATTTTTTATTTTAACATACTCAAAAAGCAGCGGAACATTTCCCAATTCTTTTTCCAAATCATCTCTTTCTTTCCGGTATTTAAAGTCTAGAATTCCACCACAAGTATTACAAAAAGCTTTGTCGCCATCCGTCCAATTATTGCAATGTTCACACTTTTTTTGATTAATCATTTATGCGTTGCAATGTGTTACAAAAAGTCGATATAATCAATTAAATTAAAGTGATTTATTTGAATATATTATTCAATTGGGTTTCTCTGTATTCAAAAATTTGTTTTACTTTTTTATCTACAAACAACCAATGTAAAAAGGGAGCTAAAATCCATCCTTTTGATAAATAAGTAATCTTATCTGTCATGTGAGTTATTCCATTTATTTCCTCAAAGGTATGTTCGTGTAGCCAAGTTTTGTAAGGACCTACTAATTGATTGTCGGCAAATTTATAAGGAGGATTCCATTCAGTAATCTCTGTTTTCCAAACAAAAGGAATGCCATTCAATTTTATTTTATAATCAATAAAAGTACCTTTTTTCATTTCAATAGGAAGCGGAGTAAGAATTTTAAAAAACACTTCCTTTGGAGTTAATTTATTTAAATTTTCTGCTTTGCTAAAAAACTCAAAAACTTCACTTAAAGGTTTATTGATAATGGTAGTAGTTTCTAAAATGTAATTATTCATAAACATAGATACAATTTTAACTGAAAGAAGTTTTGATTATCAAATTTATTGAAACGATAGAATATTATATTAAAAAAAAATGCCTTGAATGTTTTTAAACAATCAAGGCATTTTACTTATCGTGGTCTCGCAAGGATTCAAACCTTGAACCTTCTCATCCGTAGTGAGATGCTCTATTCAATTGAGCTACGAAACCATTACTGCGGTGCGGACGGGACTCGAACCCGCGACCCCCTGCGTGACAGGCAGGTATTCTAACCAACTGAACTACCACACCGTTTTTTAAAGAACTTTTAAACTATCCTGTCGTTTAAAGGAGTGCAAATATAGGCAGTTTTGTTTTAATTGCATTAACTTTAGTTGTTAATTCATCATGAGATGATGCTAACGTTTTGATGTCAGTATCTAATTGTTTAGTTAATGTTTCTAATGCGACTACTCT
>CAIUQQ010000108.1 GCA_903901345.1 uncultured Bacteroidota bacterium
ATGTAAATACCAATTAAATAATTTCTTACTTTTGAATCAATAAATAAAAAAAATATGCATAAAATTTACAAACAACTCAAATATCAAAAAAGCCTCATTGCTTTTATATTGATATTTCAAACATTTTTAGTTAAAGCACAAACAAGTGTTGTAGCAACTACAGGATTTGCCAATAATAATGGTACGGGTCAAGTTGCATTTAACTTTCAAAACACAAACCCTTATCCAGTTATTATTAGAGGAGTAGAAAGTGTTGCATCTACAGCTGGTGTTTACACCGTACAATTGTGGTATAAAACCACCCCAATTAGTGGTGCTCCTGGAGCTATTGCAACTACAAACGGATGGAACATTGCATTGTCAAACTCTATTACACTTACTGCAAGTGGAACGTCTACTGTTACCCAACCTTTTATTACAGGGGGTAATTTTGTAGTACCACCATTCACCACTTATGGATTAGTATTGGCCACAGCTACTTCAGTTACAGTAAGGTATTCAACAATTACCGCAGGAACCTATACTTTTTCTGCAGGAGGATGTAATATTATAACAGGTACAAATATTGGTTATGGTGGAACTGCCATTCCTCCTGCAGCTCCCGCTAATACACCAAGAGGTTTTATAGGAAACATTACTTTTGAACCTGCTTTTTCAAGCTATAATGATGCAGGCGTTAAAGCATTACTTTCTCCTTCAAACTTTTGCGGTGGTACACAAGATATTAAAGTTAGAATTGCAAATTTTGGACATAATAAAATAGATAGCGTTAGAGTAAATTGGAAATTAGATGGTGTAGTTCAAACGCCTACTTATTTCTCTACTCCTTTAGATACCGTTGGAAATCCTTTTAGTAATCCAACTGATACTGCTTTAACATTAGGATCTACTACTTTTACAGGTAGTACAGCTAAAAATTTAATAGTTTGGACTTCTTATCCAAATGGAATTGCAGATACTACTACTGTAAATGACACATTAACAAAATTATTGAAACCATCGCTTTCAGGAACTTATACTGTAGGTGCAACTGGTGCTAACTACACTTCGCTAACTGCCATTGCTAATGATTTGACTAATTATGGTATTTGTGGTCCTGTAAATATCATTGTTAACCCCGGAACTTATGCTGGTAAAGCATCCTTTAATTCCATTTCAGGAGTAAGTGCTGTTAATAGAATTTCACTTACGGGAACCAATAAAAACACATGTATTTTAACAGATACTGTTGCAGATGCTATTTTAGCAAGTACCAATAACAATTATTTTACCATTAGAAATTTAACTGTTATCAATCGTTTTAATGGTGGTTGTGCTGGAATTGCATTAGTAGGAAATTCAACCAATACCAATGGTTCGGGAAGTTCAGTTAGCAACTGTATTGTGAGTTTACCAAATGCAATTGCCTCACCAAGTGCTGCTATTTTTGTATCGGGTTCACCTATTTCAGGTGCTAACCATAATATGGATTCTATTACTATAGATAGTAATATTACTACTGGTGGTTATTATGGAGTAGTAGTTTATGGAAATACCGGTGCAAGTTCAGCTAACAACAAAGGTTTTTTAGTAAGAAACAATACTATAAATAATGCTTATACTTATGGTTTATACATGTATTACATTTACAATCCTTGTAAAGTATTGTACAATACCATTTCAATGAACCAAGCAAATGTTTCTACTGGTTATGGCTTGTACTACTATTATTGCCAAAATTCAAATGCAGGTATTTCAACTGAAATAATTGGCAATAAAATAATTAATGTTCAGTACATGGCTATGTATATTTATTACAATGCTTCAACAGCTACTGCTCCAACTAAAATTTACAATAATGCCATTTATGGCAACATGTCTTATTCTACCAATTATGCTAATTATTTATATACTGGCGTTGCAGCTACTTACGAATATTACCATAATACTATTCATATTAATGGAATGGGAACCACTCAATATGGTTTATATTATTACAATACTTTAAATGCTAATGGTATTACTTGTAAAAATAATATTTTCTCAATTTATTCCACAAATGGTACTACTGTATATCCTGCATATTTTAGCTCTAACCCAACTATAAATTGTATTAATTATAATATTTACTACAATGCTAAAACTACTTCATTAGGATTTAGAGGCGCTGCATTTACTAGTGCAAATTACAATACAACTTCTACTGGTGGAGATTCTTCCTTTGCAAAAACTCCTCCATTTAATTCAACAACTGATTTACATTTAACTGATGGTTGTACCCGTGGGGTAAACTTATTAAGCAGCGTTCCTACCGATTATGATGGAAATGCAAGAGGAACTAATCCATCTTTAGGACTATATGAATTTTCAAGTAATGCCAATGATTTAACTGTAGATATTTTATACAATCCATCGGTTCCGGTTTCACCAGGAGCTCAAAATTTAGTTGCACGTGTAAAAAATTCTGGTTCAACAATGATAACAGGATACAATATTAGTTATACTTTAAATGGAGGAACTCCTATAACAATAGTAAGAACTGATACTTTATTTACCTGCGATACTGCTTTAGTTACTTTCAGTGGTTCAAACCAATTAACCATTGCACTTGGAACAAATGCATTAAAAGTTTATACTTCATTGCCTAGTGGAACTACTGATGGCAACCTAACTAACGATACCTTAAGAGCAACATTTGTTTATTCACCACCTTTAAATGGTAACTATACCATTGGTGGATTAACAGCTAGTTTTAACACTTTTGCAGATGCCACTTTTGCTTTGCAAAATTCAGGTATAAATGGACCAGTATACTTTACTGTAAATCCTGGAACATATACCACTCCAGTAGCATTATTAGGACCAGTTTATGGTACTTCAGCAACCAATACCATTACATTTGATGGAGTTAATTCATCGAATAGAATTTTATCGGTAAATGCTCCAAGTACGGCATTTTTAATTAACCAAGTAAGTTATGTTACTGTTAAAAACTTAACAGTTAATAATTCTTATGCAGGTTCTTGTTCTGGTATAGCTTTAGTAGGCGGAACAAGTTCAAATGTTGGTGTAGGTTTTACCGTAAATAAATGTATTGTAAATTTACCAAACACGGGAACTTCTACATCTTATGGAATTATAGTTACAGGTGCTAGTTCTGGTATGGCAGATGGAAACCAATGGGCAGATTCTGTTACCATTGATAGTAACATTGTTACTGGTGGATATTATGGTATTCAAATTTCAACAAGTGGTAATTTAAATGCTTCTTATAATAGAGGTCATAGAATTAGATTCAATACCTTAAACAATATTTATTACTACGGAATTCGTTTTTATTACATATCAAATGCAGTTGATATTATTAGTAATAACATTAACATGAATCCAACCAATGCTTCAAGCTATGGAATGTATGTTTATTATAATCAAAATGCAAGTGCAAACCCTACTCGCATTATTAAAAATTATGTGTATGCTGGTTATGCTGGTATTTATTATTACTATTGGACTGGAGGCACTTCTTCAAATGAAATTAGCAATAATATGTTTATTACCTATGGTGCAAGTGCTTATGCAAGTGCTTATGTATATACTGGTGCAACTGGAACTAATTTAATAAATATATACCATAATTCATTCAGAACTTTAGGAGCCACCGCTTCATATGGTTTATATTATTATAACTCTACAGGAACTGGAACTTCATATTTTAAAAACAATATTTTTGCGTCCAATGGTACTACTACTCCAGCTTATTTTAGTACTAATCCAACTGGAAATGTAATTAATTACAATGTTTATTATAACCCTTCAAGTTCTACCGCTCCATTAATTTTTAGAGGCTCATCATTTACTTCTTCTAATTTCCTTTCCAATTTAGCAGGTGGAGATACTTCATATAATGTGAATCCTTCCTTTATTTCAAATACAAACTTACGTTTAACAAATGCTTGTATTCGTGGTATCGATTTATCATCTCAAATTCCAACAGATATAGATGGAAATACCAGAAGTACCACTCCTGTTATTGGCGCACATGAAGCCACAAGTTATGCAAGGGATTTATCAATTAATAATATTTCTTATGCATTGCCAACTTCTCCTGGTTTACAAGATTTAAGAGTAGTAATTAGAAACAATGCTGTTTCTTCTGTTACAAGTATGAATGTAAGGTATAAATTAAATGGCGGAACTACAGTTACTTTAGCTTGGACTGGCACTTTAAATGGTTGTGATACCACTTCAGTTTTATTCACTGGCACTAACCAAATAAATATTCCTGCTGGTTTCAATACTTTAAAAGTATTTTCTGATGGTCCAAACGGATTAGCAGATAACTATACTTTAAACGATACATTGACAATTCCCTTAAATACTGTTACTAAAAATGCTGGAAATGCATTTTTTGCAGCTGGTGTTTCTTCTGCTAAATATTATAAATTATCAAACCAAGCTAACTTAAATGCTACAACTGCATTTTCAATGGAGGCTTGGGTAAAACCAACTATCAATAATGCTGATCAAAAAATTCTTGCTAAATCATCAACTACAAATGGATTCTGTATGGGAATAAATCCAACGGGTGGTTTAGATGCTGAAATTTGGACAGTAGCAAACGGAACAGGTTCAATTAGATTAAATGGAGCTGGATTAGTACCTACTAATACTTGGACTCACGTAGCTGTTACTTGGCAAAGTGGTGTTGGTGTAAAAACATATATTAATGGAATGCAAACAGGCGCTATTCCTTCTACCGTTACTACCACAATGACTGTTTCTGGCAATGATCAATTTGTAGGAATGAATTCATGGGATATGGGTTTTGCATTTAATGGTGCAATCGATGAAGTTAGAACCTGGAGTATTGCCATTGATTCTGCTATGATTAGAAAAAATATGCACAGAGCTTTAACTGGTAAAGAAGCAGGTTTAATGTCGTACACTCAATTAAACGAAAGCACAAGTGCTACTCAATTCTCTGACCAAATAAGTGGTGCTACAGGCGTAATTGTAGGAGCTCCCCTAATACCTTCTACTTTACCTTTGGGTAACGATACAGCCTTAATTAATTTTGGAGTTAACAGTACCGGTTACTACTTAAATGGCGACATGATTGTTTTAATTACTGATCCATTTGACAATGCATGCGATTTAACAATGACTGAAATTCCTTATCCTTCTAATGTATTACCAGCAGCTGCACATAATTTAGCCAATCCTAAGTTTTGGGTATTGCGTCCTTTTGGAACTCCAGGAACATACACAGCAGATATAACCATAGGAAATTTACAAACAGGCTCTATTTTAACTACAGATACTGCTGTTCGTTTATACACAAGGGCATTTGGTTCTGATGCTGCTTGGACTATTGCAAACACTGCTACTACTTCTAACATAACTTCAAACACTGTTACATTTACTAATATTAGCACATTTGGTCAGTTCACCATTGCTTCAAATGGAACTTCTACTTTACCAGTTAAATTATTAAGTTTTGGAGGTAAAAAAGTAGATAATGCAGTTGAATTAAATTGGGCAACAACAGCTGAATATAACAACGCTAAATTTGAGATAGAACGTGCTTATAATACTATTGACGGTTTTGAAAAAATAGGTGAGGTAAAATCAATTGGAAACAGTTCGACTAATGTAAAATATAATTTTACAGATAACAATGCAGAATTTAACAACACCATTTTCTATCGCCTTAAACAAGTTGATTTTGATGGCAAATACAGCTACTCTCCTATTGTTAACATTGATCCAATTGTTAATGGAAATATTTATTCAGTTTATCCTAATCCATTTACCAATAAACTAATTATTGAAAGTAATGTAAATGAAAATACTGATGTTAAAATATATGACATACATGGTAAATTGATTCATACTCAAATATTAAACAAATTGGGTAAAAATGAAATAACTACTGCTTCAGAAATGAAACAAGGAGTTTATTTTATTAAAATAAATGGACAACAAACCATTAAATTAATCAAACAATAATTTTAACAAATTAGAAACAAAAAAAGTCTTTCTTGTATATTCAAGAAAGGCTTTTTTTGTTTCTTTTTAACTCCATATACATGTCAAGAAATTAAATATGTATATTTGGAAAGCAATACTATTGAAAACCAATACAAAAATTTAGGCAGTTTAGGAAAATTCCATTTATTTAAAACCAATGAACAATACCTAATTAGCTGATTTTTGAATGGAAATAAAATAACTTCTTGTTTATATTATTGCTTTTAGTATAATTGCATACAGAAAAAAGGAATATAGCTATACAATTAACTACAAACACACTTTTTTCTTCAAATTGTTGCATATGCAACTTCAAAAAAAATCAAAAAAAATTTACTGTAAATTACTTTACATTACTACATGTACGAAAAAAATACTTTGAACGAAATGAAAGATTCAGAGCTAAAAGAATTAGCCGAATTAATGAAAATTTCAAACGTTGCTGATTTAAGCAAGGAACAATTGGTAAATAGCATTGCAGACAAAAGTGCAATAGATTCAGCAAAAGCTGAACCCGTTGCTGTTAAACGCAAACCAAGGATTAAAAAACCTGAAACTGTTAAAGAAGCTCCTAAAACAGAAATTTCTGAAATTATAGAAACTGTAATTATCAATAAAGAACCAATTACTGAAACTATTATTGAACCTAAAACTGAAACTATAACTCCTGCTTTAATTCCTAATAAAATTAGACAAGAGCGCCCCATTAGACCTCAAAATGAAAACAAGGAAAAACCATTTAAAATCAAAACTGAAACGCCAAATGGAAACACTGGTAATCGTTTTGAAAAAAATGTTTTACCAAAAGAAAATACAGTTGAAAATAATGGAAATACTGAAAATGTAATTGCACCAACTGAAAACAATAATTCAGAAAACAAACCTACTGAAACTTCTAATATTGAAAGTAAAGAAGGAGAAAAACCTGCAAATGCAGAAAATAATTTACCGAGAGAAATTAGACCACCTAACAAATGGGATAAAAACAGAAACGATAGACAAAATTTTAGAGAAAAAGAAAAACAAGAATACATAGAATTAGATGGAATAGTAAACTGTGAAGGCGTTTTAGAAACTATGGTTGACGGCTATGGTTTTCTTCGCTCTAGCGATTATAATTACATGTCGAGTCCCGATGATGTGTATGTATCTCCTTCTCAAATAAAACTGTTTGGTTTAAAAACTGGTGATACTGTTAAAGGTACTATTCGCCCTCCAAAAGAAGGTGAAAAATATTTTGCTTTAATAAAAGTAGAATCTATTAATGGCCGTAACCCTGCTGAAGTTAGAGACAGAGTTGCTTTTGAGCATTTAACACCATTATTCCCCGATGAACGCTTACATTTAGCCGATAATGCTTCTACCTATTCTACCAGAATTATTGATATTTTAGCTCCAATTGGTAAAGGTCAACGTGGATTAATAGTAGCACAACCAAAAACTGGTAAAACTATTTTATTAAAAGACATTGCAAACGCCATTGCCAAGAATCATCCTGAAGTTTATTTATTGGTTTTACTAATTGACGAACGTCCAGAGGAAGTTACCGACATGCAACGTAGCGTAAGAGCTGAAGTGGTGGCAAGTACTTTTGATGAGCCTGCCGATAAGCATGTAAAATTAGCGAATATGGTTTTGGAAAAAGCAAAACGCATGGTGGAATGTGGTCATGATGTAGTTATTTTATTAGATTCAATTACGCGTATGGCTCGTGCATTTAATACCGTTGCACCTTCATCAGGAAAAGTACTTTCGGGTGGTGTGGAGGCAAATGCTTTACATAAACCTAAACGTTTTTTTGGTGCTGCCCGCAAAATAGAAAACGGTGGTTCATTAACCATTATTGCTACTGCTTTAATTGATACTGGTTCGAAAATGGATGAGGTAATTTTTGAAGAATTTAAAGGTACAGGAAACATGGAGTTACAGTTAGATAGAAAACTTGCTAACAAACGCATTTATCCTGCCATCGACATTGTTTCATCAAGTACCAGAAGAGATGATTTATTATTGGATAAAACTACAATCCAACGTCTTTGGGTGCTTCGCAATCACATTGCCGATATGAATGCTGAAGAAGCCATGAACGTAGTGTTGAATCACATGAAAAACACCAAAACGAATGAGGAGTTTTTAGCAACTATGAATAGCTAATAGACGTTAGTTGATAGTTGATAGTTGATGGACGATAGATAAAAAACGGATGTTTATTTTTACAATTAGGATATAGGATTAAGTGATATAAAAAAAGGCTGTCTGAAATAGAACAGCCTTTTGCATTTTGTCACATTGTGCGAAGTCGAAATGTTTTAAAGGTAAAATATTATTTTCTCGACTCCGCTCGAAATGACTAGCATTTTATAACTTCTTAGACAACTTTTTTGTTTATTTAAACGGACTGTCTTTTTCCTTTGCAATGGTATTATAAACCAATTTGTCTAATACCCTTGGAACAAATTTTTGAAGTAAAAAACTTAGTTTACCTTGAGTAGTTAAAACTTGATGCGCTTTGCGGTTTGTTATCATTTTTAAAATATAAGCTGCAACAGTTGCAGCAGGCATTAATTTACTTTCATCAAACGGACTTTCAGCTTGGCTTTTTGCCTCTTTGTTCAAAGCTGAATTTCTAATATTGGAAGCAGTATAACCTGGACAAATAACACCTACATGCAATCCGGTTTTTAAGTTTTCAATTCTTAACGATTCAAAAAAACCTTCCATGGCAAACTTACTTGCACTATAACCAGTTCGGCCAGGTAAACCCTTAAAACCAGCCACTGAGCTCACTCCTATTACACTACCTTTTTCTTTTAACAAATAAGGCATGGCATATTTGGTACAATAAACTGTTCCCCAAAAATTAATATCCATCACTTGTTTTAAAACCAATAAATCTAATTCTGAAAACAATGCACGCATGCTGATTCCAGCATTGTTAATTAACACATGAATAGTTTTAAATCGTTTAATGGTTTGTTCAATTAATTGCTGGCAATCGGCTTCCAAACTTACATCGCATTTCACCAATAATGTTTCAGCGCCTAATGCTTCGCAATGAAGTTTTACTTGCGTTAATTTATCAATATTGCGAGCAGCCAAAACAACCTTTGCTCCTTGCTGAGCAAATGCATATACACAAGCCTCACCTATTCCCGATGATGCTCCCGTGATGATAACTACTTTATTTTTCAATTTTTTTTAAGTATAAAGTCCCGACACATCGGGAAAGTATGAATGATGAAATTTTTTAATCAAAATTCACAAATCAAAAATCCTAAATCAAAAGCTATTTCCAAATAATTGGAGTTCCTACAGCTTGTATTTCCGGAAAATCAGGTTCAATACCGTCTAATGCTTCTTCTATTGCATCTTCTAAATAGGCTTGCGTTACCATGTTTTCATTTTCCCACGCATCATCAATTGCACCTTTGTAAACCAATTCGCGTTTTGAGTTAAATAAAAATACTTCTGGATTCACTTCAGCTCCAAATTTCTTTGCTAATTCTTGATCTTCATCTTTTAAATATAAAAAATGTAATTTATCTAAACCAAATCTTTCAGCTGCTTTAGTCATATGTGCTAAACTATCTGCTGGCGACTGGTTTCCATCGTTGCTATTGATACCAACTATTCCTAAATTATCATCTTCATAACGCTCAAATAAATCTACTATGCGTTTGCTATATGCTTTTGAATATTCAGAACTATCGCAAGTGAATATTACTACCAATGCATATTTTTCAGCAAATTCAAAGTTTGAATGCATTTTATTGTCGTAACCTATCAGGTTAAATTCAGGTAACTTATCTCCTATTTGTAACATTTTTTTTATCTATTATTATTAAGTATTTTTTATTTTATTATTTTGCTCTTAGCAATTAAACAAGACTAATTACTGTTCAATGATAAGAAATTTTTCTACAATTTTTCTAACCAAAAACTCAACATTTTATTGTATAAATGATAACGTGTTTTACCTCCGCTAATTCCATGATTTTTATTTGGGTAAAACTCAGAATCGTAATTCACATTTTTCTTAATCATGGCATCTAACATTTCTACTGTGTTTTGAAAATGCACATTATCATCGGCTGTACCATGAATAATTAAGTAATTTCCTTTAATTTTCTCTACATGATTAATGGGCGAATTATCATCATAATTTTTGCCATTTTCTTGTGGAGTGCGCATGTAACGTTCTGTATAAATATTGTCGTAATAACGCCAATTGGTAACGGGTGCTACCGCAATAGTTGATTTAAAAACATCGGCTCCTTTGCTAATGGCCAAACTTGCCATGTAACCACCAAAACTCCAACCCCAAAAACCAATTCTTGATGCATCTATATAACTTAATTTCCCTAACGATTTTGCTAAATATATTTGATCTTCAATTTCTAATTTCCCTAAATTCAAATACGTACATTTTTTAAATGCTTCACCTTTAAATCCTGTTCCTCTTCCATCAGCACAAAAAATAATATATCCTTTATTGGCCAAAACTTGGTAATAATAATAGTTTGAACCCATCCATCTATCTACCGCTAATTGATGGCCAGGGCCATTATATGCATACATAATTACAGGATATTTTTTAGTAGCATCAAAGTTTTCTGGTTTAATTATAAAGGCATTTAAATCATCACCAACTTCATTTTTTATATTCATAAATTGTGCTTTTGAAACAATATAATCAGCCAATTTAATATTTAGTTTTTCATTGTTTTCCAATACACGTAAGGCATTGCCAGTGGCAGTATGAATAGTATAAACTGGAGGTGTGTTTATATTGCTATAAGTATTTAAAAAATACGATAAGCTGCTGTTAAATGTGGGACTGTTCCAACCATGTTTTGGTGTTAAATTCTTTTTGTTTTTCCCATTTAAACCAATGCTATAAACAAAACGTTCAGCCGATAAATTATTACTGATTTTACCAAGCATAAATTCTGGACTTGAGTAAAAAATAGTTTTTGTTTTTTCATCAATGCCATAAAAACCATCTACATCAAAATTGCCACTGGTAATTTGTTTTACTAATTTCCCTTTCAAATCATATTGGTATAAATGGTTAAAACCATTGCGTTCACTGGTAATAATAAAGGTTTTATTGTCGGCCAAAAAAGTTAAATTATCAGTAATGTCCACATAAAATTTATTCTCTTCAGTATAAATTACACTTGATTTTCCGGTGCTGGTATTGGCCAATAAAATTTCTAATTTATTCTGCAATCTGTTTAAACGTTGAATGGCCAATGTATTATTGTCTTTGGTAAACTGCATTCTTGGAATATAAATATCAGCTTCTTTGCCTATTTCCATTTCAGCATTTAACTCAGAACGTAAGTCGTAAACCAATATATTAATGGTAGAATTTGCTTCTCCCGCTTTTGGATATTTGAATTTGGTAGTGCTTGGATATAATTTACCAAACAGAGTCATTTCAAACTCCTTTACTTTGCTTTCATCAAAACGGTAAAAAGCTATTTTATCACTATTTGGACTCCAAGTAAAACCTTTCCAAATGGCAAATTCTTCTTCATAAACCCAATCGGTAGCACCATTGATAATGTTATTTACTTTACCATCGGTGGTAATGGTTTCTTCTTTTTTCTGTGACAAATCGTAGTAAAATAAATTGTTGTCTTTTACATAAGCTACTTTATTTCCATCGGGCGAAAAAGTAGCATTCATTACTTTAAATTTTACAGGTTGAAATAGTTGTTTCTTTTTTACATCATACACAAAAATATTTGATTGAGTAGAATGGCGGTATAAACTTTCAGTGTTACTGGTAAATAATATTTTGTTTTCATCGGCACTGAATTCAAAATTATTGAAAGCCAAAATGCTGTTATCAAAAATCAAATCACTGTGTTTGATAATGGTATCAATTAAATTTCCAGTGCTAAATTCATAACGTAATATATTGGCATCATTGTCCATATTACAGTAATAGCGACTATCGTTCAGTGAAGTAAATCCACTAACACCAGCCATTTGGAATGTTCCTTTGGCATAAATATCGTCTAACGCTATTGGTTTTTTATTTTGCGCTTGCAATGAAATTGCTGAAAGCACCAAAACAAAAATACTAAATACTAAATGAGTTTTTTTTGTAATTAATTGTTTCATATTTTCTTTGATTATTATAAAAAAACCATTGCTAAAATTGGTTTTTAGCATCGTTTATGTTTGCTGCAAATAAACACAAGCATTTTATAAATCCTAAATCCTTTTGTGTAATTATCATCATGTATAAAAAAAGGTTGAAAGAAACTTAATCCTTCCAACCTTTCTGTTTTTGGTGTCGCTGCGCTAAAACACCAAAAACGGCAAAAATCTTCTAATCTTCTAATCTTTCAATCTCTAAATCTTTCAATCTTCTAATCTTCTAATCTTTCAATCTTCTAATCTTTCAATCTATTCCTAACAAGCTTCAATCACTATAGCAGAAGCTCCGCCACCGCCATTACAAATTCCAGTCACACCAATTTTACCTTTTTCTTGTTGTAACACATGTGCTAAAGTACCAACTATACGTGAACCGCTGCTTCCAAGTGGATGACCAATAGAAACTGCTCCTCCATATACATTTACCTTGGCAGGATCAATGTTTAATAATTGCGTATTGGCAATTCCAACTACTGAAAATGCTTCGTTTAATTCAAAGAAATCTACGTCTTTTATATCTATTTTAGCCCAAGCCAATGCTTTATTAATAGCTAAAGTTGGAGCAGTAGTAAACCATTCTGGCGCCTGAGCAGCATCGGCAAATGCCAATATTTTTGCCAAAGGTTTTAATCCTAATTCTTTCACTTTATCACCACTCATTAATACCAATGCACTTGCACCATCGTTTAATGTTGAAGCATTTGCAGCAGTTACAGTTCCATCTTTTTCAAAAACTGGTTTTAAGGTTCTTACTTTATCAAAATTTACTTTGGTAAATTCTTCATCAGTAGTAACAAAAATTGAATCTTTGCCACGCTGAGGAATTTCTATTGAAATCATTTCAGCATCAAATTTATTTGCTGCATGAGCAGCAGCCGAACGTTTGTATGATTCAATGGCAAAATCATCTTGTTGTTCGCGGGTAATTTTCATGTCGCGTGCACATAATTCAGCAGCACTTCCCATGTGGTAATCATTGTATACATCCCACAAACCATCTTTTACTAATCCATCGGTTAAAACACCGTTTCCTAATTTATAACCAGTACGCGCTTTATCTAACAAATAAGGAACATTGCTCATGCTTTCCATTCCACCAGCTATAACCACATCATTAATTCCTAACATAATGGTTTGAGCTGCTTGCATAATGGCTTTTGAACCCGATGCGCAAACTTTATTAACTACTGTAGCAGGAACACTATTGGGAACACCAGCAAAAATACTTGCTTGGGTAGCTGGAGCTTGGCCTAAACCTGCGCTCATTACATTTCCCATAAATACTTCTTGCACTAATTCAGGGGCAATACCCGCTTTTTCTATAGCGCCTTTAATGGCTTTTGCGCCTAACTGAGTAGCTGTTAAACTCGACAAACTTCCACCAAATGAGCCTATTGGCGTACGAACGGCAGATACAATATAAACTTCTTGCA